>CAMYIQ010000208.1 GCA_947258465.1 uncultured Erythrobacter sp. | reverse complement strand
GAGAACTTTGATAAATTTCAAAGCATTAACCTGTAGGACTTGGGTGACACCGGTGTCACCTTCGTCACCCATGGAGCGCAATCGATGCCGCTAGTCCTTGCCACAGATGACGACGGCGGGCCGGAAATCTTCTCCTCGGTTCAGGGTGAAGGGCCGAGCATGGGCATGCCGGTCGCCTTCATGCGCCTGTCGCGCTGCAACCTTGCCTGCATATGGTGCGACACTGCCTATACCTGGCGGTTCGAGGGCGACAATCGCCCGCACCGCGATGGGCAGACCTATGATCGCAAGGCCAATCAGGTCGCGCTCGACGAGGAAGAGGTCGCCGCACGCATCATGGCCCTTGGCCAAAACCGCCTGGTGATTACCGGCGGCGAGCCGCTATTGCAGGCGCCCGCGCTGGCCAAACTGCTCGATCTGCTGCCCGACATCGGCGTGGAGATCGAGACCAACGGCACCACCAAGGCGCCGCCCAGGCTCGACATCCGCATCGACCAGTTCAATGTCAGCCCCAAGCTGGCGCATAGCGGCAATCCCGCCGAACTCGCCCTGATCCCCGAACGGCTCGACGCCTATGCCACCGATCCGCGCGCCTGGTTCAAATTCGTCATCGCCGAACCCTCCGACCTCGACGAGGTGCTGGCGCTGCACGAGCGCTATCGCTTCCGCCCGGACCACGTCTTCCTGATGCCCGAAGGCACCGATAGCGAGACGCTGCGCGCGCGCGAGAAATGGCTCGCCCCGCTATGCGTCGAGCATGGCTTCAGGATGAGCGACCGGCTGCATATCCACCTGTTCGGCGATACGCGGGGGACGTGAGTTCTTTTCGCAGCCACCTCCGTGGCTGCGTCCTCGGCGCTGTTTCGACGCTGCGCGTCGAGCACCTGCGGGCGGGCGGTCGCCCTTGCCGGTCCTGGTCGGCCCGGTGCTCTTGCGGTTGCCGGCGCTTGGCGAAAGTCTCCGAGCCGCTCGGCGAGGCAAGGCCGACTGGCCGCCCGCAGCGGGTGCAGCTTGCTGCACGTCTAGCGAGGATGCACCGACACAGGTCGGTGCGTAATACAAGGGAACCTCTATCCCTGGCTCCGCCAACGCCGCACGGTCCGCTCGACGATTTCCTCTTCCCCGCCGGTCTTGTTCCACAGCTCGATAAAGCTCGGATCTTCCGACGCCGGACGCTTGGCTTCTTCGAGATTGTCGAAACTGGCACGAACGGGGATCGCCACGCCCTCGCCGCAGATGATGCATTCGCGATTGCGCAGCGCCGGAATCGCGTCGAGGAAGCCGCGCGCGCCTTCGGGCATCGCCGCGCGGACGAATTCCTGGTCGCGGTCGTTGTTGAGGCGCATCGAGATGATCGTGCCGCATTGCGACAGCACGCCTTCGGCCAGGTCGGAGGGGCGCTGCGTGACGAGGCCGAGGCCGATGCCGTATTTACGGCCCTCCTTGGCGATGCGGCTGAGTATCGTGCCGACCGAATTGCCATCGGCATGCTTCTCGTTCGGGACGTAGCGGTGCGCTTCCTCGCATACCAGCAGGATCGGATTGGTGCGTTCCTCGCGGCCCCATATGGCGAAATCGAAGACCAACCGGCTGAGCACGGCGACCACGGTGGCGGTAATGTCCGACGGCACGCCCGACACGTCGATGATCGAGATCGGCTTGCCGTTCGACGGCATGCGGAAAATCTTCGAGATGAAGTCGGCCATGGTGTCGGCCACCAGCATTCCGGAAAACATGAACTGGTATCGCGGATCGGCCTTCAACTCGTCGAGCTTGTTCTTGATCCGCATGTAGGGGGCCGAATTGGTCGACTTGTCGAGCTTGCCCATCGCGTCCTGAATTTCGTTCGACAGGTCGGACAGCAGATAGGGAATGGGCGAATCCACCGTGATCTTGCCCATGTTTTCCGCCAGCCGGCTTTTCTGGCGCGCCTTGAGCAGACACTTCGCCAGAATATCGGCATCGATCTGCCGCCCGCTACCATTGCTGGTCAGCAGAACCTCGCAGTGCTCCTCGAAATTCATGATCCAGTAGGGCATCTGCAGGTTGGAGACATCCAGGATAACGCCGTTATTCCGGAAGGCGGCCGAATATTCGCCATGCGGATCGATCATGACGATATGGCCTTCCGGCGCGACCTCGCAAATCCGGTGCAGAATCAGGGCTGCGCCGGTCGACTTACCCGTACCCGTCGACCCCAGCAGCGCGAAGTGCTTGCCCAGCATGGCATCGACATAGAGCCCGGCGCGGATGTCTCTGGTGGGATAGACTTTTCCGATGCCGACCGAGCTGCGACCGTCGCTGGCATAGACCTGCCGAAGATCCTGCGTCGTGGCGGGATAGACCGGGGCACCCGGTATCGGATAGCGCGTGACGCCGCGGCGAAAGCCGTGCAGCTTGCCAGTGAGCTTTTCTTCCAGCCCCTCGCCGAGAAAGTCGATATTGGCGAGGATCCAACCCGCGTCGCGATCCTGCCGCTGATTGCGGATACTGGCGAGCAGCCAGCTATTGCCGACACGGATTTTGATCTGCGAGCCGACCTGGCCGGCCATCGCGATCGACGGGTCGGCATCGGCGGCGCATTCGCCGAGCCGGCGGCGGTCGATTGCGACCTGCGATCCGGAACCGGCGATTTCGAGCACCACTCCGATCGCCTGCGTCGCATTGTAGCCCATATCGTCGGGTTCGTCGGGTTCGTCGGGTTCGTCCGGTGCGGCAGGCGTGGCGCCCGCTCGCGTGTCCGCAGTCGAGCCTGCGGTTTGCGGCTTGGCTTCGTCGACCGCCGTGGAGGTCCGCCTTTCTGGCGGCGCCGGTTCCGGTCTATCGGGGATCGGTTTCGGACTTGTCGATGGCTCGGGGCGGACCTCGGCCGACGGTTTTTCGGCGACAGGCTGATGGACGTAGCCGGACGGCGATGCAGAGGGCGTGTGGGGAGCCGTCTCCGCGCTGCGCCGGACCCGGTCGCGTAGAGATATCCTGCGGAACTGCGATGATTCCGCGCCCTCTTCCCCCGGCGGGTCGAAGCTGCGGTCTTTCGGATTGCCCATGTCGTTCATCGGTCTGGTAATGTCCCACGTAGCGCGCATGCCGAGCGCACCGGAACCGCCTGCCCGAAACTGCTTAAAATGTCGTCAATAGCGCGGTGTCAGCGGGGTCAGATCAGCGCGAAAAGGCGGCCTGCGAGCCAGCCCATCCCGACCGAGAGAAACACGGCGAGCAGACCGTAAACCAGGGCAAGGTCTTGCGAATATTCCTCGACCTTGCGTTCGAACCCGACCTTCTGCACCTCGACCTCGGTCATCGCCGAGGCGATTACGCGCCCGCCGCGCACTGCGAAAGTCTCTGCGGTGTAGGTACCGGTGGTCACGTTCGATGGCAGGGTGATCCGGGCCTGGTAGAGAACCTGCTCGCTGATCTGCACGCCGCCGAAGTCCTGATTATAGAGCTGTTCGCGGGTTTTCAGATCGACCAGACCGTCCTTGAAACGCGCCCGTTCCTCGGGGTCGATCGCGCCGCTCGGCGAAAGCTGGATATAGTCGGTGCCGAACTCGTAGATGGCGGCGGTCTTCTCGTCGACGATCTGCGGAATCGGGCGCGAGGACGCAACCGCGAAGAAGGACGGCACGGACCGGAAATCGCTGCTGGCCGCATTGATCCAAACACCGACGAAGCGCTCTTTTTCACGCAGGCGGACCGGCCGCGACGGGCCTTTGAGTACGACCACGATATCGTAGTCGCTCCCTGCGGCCCGCCCCCGGGGATCGAGCACCGCGCCGAAAAGCAGCAATTCGGTTCCGGTAAATCCCTGGCGCACCTCGACATCGTGCTGGCTCACCTCGGGAACCAGGATCGGGTCGCGCTGGCCCATCAGCGCAAACGCGAACAGGATGAGCAGCAGCGCTCTCACAGCGGGTATACCGTGTAGATTTCGTCGGGCTGGTAAAACAGGCCGAGAAACATCCGGAAGGCGACCAGCAAGACGATGGTGGCAAGGATCAGCCGGAGATATTCCGGCTTGGCTTTGACGGCGATTTGCGATCCGAGCTGCGCCCCCGTCACCGAACCGATCAACAACAGGAACACCAATACGATATCGACCGCCTTGGTGGTCAGCGAATGCATGATCGTGGTCGCCATCGTCACGAACAGGATATTGTAGAGCGAGGTCCCCACGACGACATTCGCGCTCATGCCGAGAATATACAGCATCGCGGGTACCAGAATGAACCCGCCACCCACGCCCATCAGCATGGTCAGGATGCCGACCGCGACCCCTACGATGAGCGGCGCAAGCGGCGAGATATAAAGACCCGAGCGATAGAAACGCCAGCGCATGGGCAGGCTGGCGACCAGCGGGTGGTGTCGGCGCCGCGCCGCCTGCTTGCTGCCAGTGCCGCGCAACGTCTGGACTGCCTCGCGGGCCATCAGCATGCCGATAGTGCCCAGGAGAATCACATATAGCGCGCTAATGACCACATCGATTTGTCCGATCGCCCGGAAAAAACGGAACAGCAGCGCACCGAACCCCGAACCGATGACCCCGCCCGCGACCATCACCATGCCCATGCGATAATCGACACCGCCGCGATTGCCATGGGCCAGTACGCCGGTGACACTGGCGCCCGTGACCTGCGTCGATGCCGAAGCGGCGGCCACCGTCGGCGGAATTCCGTAAAAGATCAGCAGCGGCGTGGTCAGGAACCCACCGCCGACTCCGAAGAGGCCGGACAGGACCCCCGTGAGCGCGCCGAGCGCGACGATCCACAGCCCGTTCACCGACAGGTTCGCGATGGGGAGGTAGACGTCCATAGCTGCGCCCTATCGCAGGGGCGTTACGGATAAAAGCTGAACCGTGTCAGAAGCCCGTCGAAAGCGTGAGAACGCCGCCATCGCCTGGCTCCGCATGGCCTGCGACGCGCCAGCGATAATCCGCCTCCAGCCTGGCATCGGCCTGACCCAGCCGTAGATCGAGAGATAGGGACGGTCCGATATCGAGTCGGCTCGAATCCTTCTGCGCACCGCCCCAGGTCCCCGCGCCCACGCTCAACCGTCCCAGATCGAATCGCGCGACTTCGCGCGTGGCGATGGCTTTCCCGTCGATAAAGCCGGTAGCGAAACGACCGTGTACGTATCCCGCCTGAACATAACCGCGCGCATCCAGCCCGCCTGGCAAGACGACCTCGTCGAAACCGCCGGCGAGAAAGACGGCGGGCCGAATTTCCGTCGAGCCGGGCCGATCGGTGGCGCGGGTTTCCAGATGCAGATCGATCGGAATGCGCGCGATCGGACGAATGCGAAGACCGACGGCCATCTCGCTTTCCCCGGCCTGCACGAGCGCTCTGCTTGCGCGCACGAACACGGCAGGGTCATGCCCGCTTGCCGGTCCCAGACGAAAAGTCAGGACTGTACCGGCCTGGCTGTTTCCGTAGGCAGGCGGCCGGCCCCCGGATTCGATCGAGCGGTTGCCCGCCGGGCGAAGCATGAGCCAACTATCGGACCGCCAGTCGGAACGATGGGCGCCGGCGCGTTCACGCTGGGGCGGATTGGCTTCGCGCCGCCGATCGAGCATCTCGGACACGCTGCGCGGCATTGGAAGGTTCGCCATGCTCGCGGCAAAGAGGAGATTGTGGCCGGCCGCGCGCCGATGCCTGTCGAAATGGTCGTCGAACGTGGGAAGTGGAGTCGGCTCGCCGATCTCCGGCCTAACCACCGGATCGAAAGCCGATGGCAAAGCGGCCATGCGCCCCAAGCCTGCCCGATCGCCAATGTCCTGCGTGCTTTCCAAGGGCGTCCCAGGCAACCGGGCGCTGCGCGGCGTATCCGGGCGCTTGTCCACGAGATCTACATTGGTCAGGCGGAAAGGCTCGGACAGCGCGCTGTTCAAAGGCCAGGGATTTTCCCAGGTCACTATTCTGAGCAGACACCATCCGGCGAGCAGCAGTGCGAGGAAGAGGACCGGCTGGCCCTGCCGCCGGGCGACCGCATCCCTCACAGGCGGTTTTCACCGGGTAGGCTGAGCGCCGGATGCTCTCGATGTTCGGTTTTGTCCCACAGCAGCGGCGCGCCGCGCAGCGTGCCGATATAGGCGGTGAGCGCCCGACGCCCGGCCATGACTGCGACGATATTCGACACCAGCGTGCGAGGAATGGCGAGAAGCCCCTGACGCCAGCCATATTCGCGCGCAGTGAAACATGCACGAAGGCAAAGGCGCAGCAGCAATCCCGCGAAATTGACCGCGAGCAGCATGAGGAGCAGCGGCGAAAGCGGCGGGGGCTCGACTATGTTCAGCATCTGCAACCCCAGATTGAGCGTGACGAGCCCCACCAGCGCATAAGCCACCACGAGAAGGATGGCGGCCACGGGGCCGCGCCGGTCGCGAAAGAGCATCCACAGGTCGACGGGTGTGCGCCCCCACCCCAACCGGTCCCAACCTTGCAGGGCGATACCGTGCATCCAACGCGTTTTCTGCCGAATTGCTGCGTCGATCCGGGACGGGAAAAAGGCGCGGGTCGCGATGAGCCGTCCATCCGCATCCCGAACGCGGAGGAAACGGCCCTTTCCTCCTGCCTGCGCGATCCGGAGCCCGAGTTCGTAATCTTCGGTAAGCGATTCTGCCGCGAAAGGTTGTCCCCCTTCCTCGCGAGCGAGCGCAGCCAGCGAACCGCGCGCAACCGCGCAGCCGACGCCGGCCCCCGGGATCGCCGCGCCCAGAGCATCGCGCACGACCAGTACCTTTGCGTGGGATTCCGCGAATTCGTCGGAATAATGCGAGCCGATCCACGGGGAATTCGGCTGGGGCAGCGCAAGAACCGGAAGCTGGACGAAATGCGCGTGCCACAAGGCGCGATCGAGCAAAGGCAGCGCCGCCGGATCGACCATATCCTCGGCATCGTGGAGAATGACCATGCGCGCCGCGATGCCGGAGCGCTTCTCATCCTCGACCAGCGCGGCGTACAGCCGGTTGAGGCAATCCGCTTTCGATGTCGGCCCGTCCGCTCCGTGAATGACGAGCCGCACCCGGCGATCGCCACGCACCGCAGCGAGAACCGATGCCATCGTCGCTTCGTCGTTTCGATAGCATCCCACATAAACGGTGAGCTCTTCTTGCGGCCAGGCACCAAGCATATGGGCCAGCGTCGGACCGATGACATCGGCCTCCTGCCATGTGGGAATGAACACCGCCGCCCGGCCGGCGAGGCTCGAGATGCTGTTGCAGCCCCCTTCGCGCAATTGCCGGGTCCGGATACGGCCCGTGATCCGGTACCAAAAATAGGTGCAGTCGAGCGCCAGTTCATCGACGAGACCGAGCAGGAAAAAGGCCGCCGCAAACAGCAGCAATTCGTGCTGCACCAGCACGAGCCATTCCGCGATCGTAAACGACCCTAGTACCAAACGGCACCCCCCTACCTTTCTGGATAGCTTCGAGTTTCAGGACTTGCAACGTGGGCCGCTTTGCGAAAGAGAGCGTGCCCACAATGACCGAACGTCCTTCAGCCTTCCGCCTAGTATTCGCCCCTGTCCGCGCCCTTTTCGTCAGCGACGCGTCTGCCGG
>CAMYIQ010000207.1 GCA_947258465.1 uncultured Erythrobacter sp. | reverse complement strand
CGCTCTGCGGAAATATATTCCGCAATATTGACAAACCTCTTACTACCAGTGTAGAGACATTTCAAGTCGGCAACGGCCGGGGTGAGAGGAGTATTGCGGTGCGACCGCGCAAGGAGCTTTCAAAACAGGAAGGTACGGACCGCGATTTCGTGGTTGCCCTGGCGCGTGGACTCGAGGTCTTGCGCGCTTTCCGCAGGGAGGGTGAGGCGCTGGGCAACGGCGATTTTGCCGCTCGGACCGGCTTGAGCAAATCGACCATATCGAGATTGACTTATACGCTGCACCGCCTTGGCTACCTCAGCTTCGACCCGGAAACAGCCCGATACCGCCTCGCCCCGCCGGTACTTTCGCTGGGATTCTCATGCCTTGCCGGATTGCCGGTCATAGATCTGGCCAAGCCGTACATGCAGGAACTTGCAGACTATTCGGGCATGCCTGTTGCGCTGGCAGGCAGGGATCGCCTGACGATGATATACTTGGAGCGTTGCCGCGGCTCGAACCCGATCACGCTCGCGATCGACGTGGGAGCCCATATCAAACTGGCGACCACGGCCGTGGGCCGCGCCTTTCTGGCGGGGATATCCGAAGAGCGCAGATCTGAAATTATCGAGGACATCCGCCACCACGAGGGTCAGGCATGGCCGGCAATCGAGAGAGGGATAAATGATGCTCTCGAGACCTACGCCAAACACGGATACTGCCTCTCGATCGGCGAATGGAAGGCGGATGTGAACTCCGTTGCCGTGCCCTTCATCCCTGCAAACGGTGCGCCCGTTCTGGCCTTCAATTGCGGCGGGGCGGCATCTCATCTGACTCGCGACTGGATCGAAACCGACATTGCTGCCCGGCTGATTGAACTTGTCCGCAACGTCAGCGCCATTTCGCCCTGAGCCTTTAGGAAGCCCATTTCATGTCAATGGACAACGAAACTCTTTCACAGTTCCTGGACACGCTGGATCGCTTTGTTCGCGAGCGGCTCATTCCGTGCGAAACCGAGGTGGCCGAGAATGATGCAATTCCCCAGGCTCTTGCCGAGGAAATCCGGAACATGGGTCTTTTCGGCATGTCGATACCCGAGGCGTTTGGTGGCCTCGGCCTGACCATGTCCGAAGAGGTAAAGGCGGCATTTATTCTTGGTCAAGCATCTCCCGCATTCCGATCTCTGTTCGGCACGAACAACGGCATTGGATCGCAGGGTATCATCATTGACGGCACGCCTGAGCAAAGGGAGCACTACCTGCCTCGCCTAGCCACGGGCGAATTGATTTCATCCTTTGCCCTGACAGAGCCCGATGCTGGCTCCGACGCTGGCTCACTTTCCACATCCGCGAAGCGGGACAGCGAGCACTTTGTGATAAATGGCACCAAGCGCTATATTACCAACGCTCCGCTGGCAGGGTTATTTACGGTGTTCGCCCGTACCAAGCCGGGAACCAAAGGTTCCTCCGGGGTCACCGCCTTCCTCGTGGACGGGACTACCCCTGGTATCTCGTTCGGTGCACGCGATCGCAAGATGGGACAGAAGGGATCGCAGACCTGCGATGTGATCTTCCAGGATGTGCGTGTGCATGAATCGTCGATCATCGGCGGGCCTGAATTCGAAAACAAAGGGTTTCGGACAGCGATGAAGGTCCTTGATCGCGGCCGCTTACACATATCAGCTATATGCGTCGGGGCCGCCGAGCGGCTGATCAAGGAAAGCCTCGCTTACGCCCTGGAGCGTAAGCAGTTCGGTGAACCCCTAGCCGAAAAGCAGCTTATTCAGGCCATGCTGGCTGACAGCAAGGCCGAGGCTTTTGCCGCACGATGCATGATCGAGGAAACCGCTCGTCGGCGCGACGCGGGCCAGGACGTGTCAACCGACGCGGCGTGCTGCAAGATGTTCGCCAGCGAGATGGTCGGCCGGGTCGCGGATCGCGCAGTCCAGATTCATGGCGGCGCGGGCTATATGTCTGAATACCCGGTGGAGCGGTTCTACCGCGATGTGCGCCTGTTCCGTATCTACGAAGGCACCACCCAAATTCAACAACTGATAATCGCCCGAAACATGATCAAGGAAGCCGCCTTCTGATCGGAGCAACTTCCTCACCGGAGAAACTTATGGACCTCAACTTCCTGTCTTGTCCGCGCATTATTTGCAAAGCGGGATCGCTGTCCCAAGTCGGTGACCTCGTCTGCGAGCTGGGAGGCAGCCGAGTCCTGCTCGTCACCGATCCTGGCATTGTGGCTTGTGGATTTTCCGAACAGGCCATGTCCAGCCTCGGTGCGGCAGGCATCGCGGTCGAGATTTTTGACCGCGTAGCAGCAGATCCGCCCATGGCAATCGTCTCGGAAGCTGTTGGATTCGCCAAATCGTTCGGAGCCGACGCAATTATCGGCCTAGGTGGAGGAAGCTCCCTCGATACGGCCAAGGTGGTCGCGCTGGCAGCGGCGAGCGGCCAGACTATCGACGGCATGATTGGTGTCGGCAAAGCAATCGGCCAAAGGCTTCCACTCATCCAGATTCCCACAACCGCCGGCACTGGCTCGGAAGTGACGTCGGTTTCCGTCTTGACCAGTGCCAAACAGGAAAAGCTGGCTGTTTACGCGCCGCAACTGCTTCCAGACATTGCGCTGCTGGACGCAGCGCTTACACTCGGCATGCCTCGCAAGATCACGGCAGCGACCGCACTCGATGCCATGGTCCACGCCATCGAGGCTTCGACGAGCAGGACTCGCAAGAATTTGATTTCCGACGGTCTGGCAGACAAGGCCCTTTCGCTCCTGGGGCAAAACTTGCCGCGCGTCCTCGACACCCCATCGGATCTAGCCGCACGCGAAGCAATGTTGCTGGGCGCAACCCTTGCAGGCATGGCATTCATCAACGCCAGCGTGGGTTCGATCCATGCACTATCGTACCCGCTGGGAAGCCATTTTCACGTGCCGCATGGACATGGCAATGCTCTGGTTGCTGCACCAGTGATGCGCTTCAATCTGGTAGTCGCAGAAGCTGAATACGCGCATCTTGCCAAGGTATTCTTGCCGAATCGGACCTTTGCAAGCAACGCGGAGGCTGCCAATAGTCTCATTTCGGCAATGGAGGAAATGTTCGCAGCGAGCGGTCTGGAAACGCGGCTATCGCAGCTGGGCATTTCTGCCGATGCCGTTCCGGCGATGGCGCGCGAAGTCACCACGGGACTTACTCGCCTGATAGCCAACAATCCTTGCGACATGTCTTATGATGATGTCGTGTCACTATACGAAAACGTGCTATGACCTCGGGTCCCCTCACAGGAATCCGTGTCGTTGACCTCAGCCGTGTTCTCGGCGGACCATACTGCACGCAAGTTCTCGCCGACTACGGCGCCGACATCATCAAGATCGAACCACCTCAAGGAGACGAGACGCGAGGATGGGGCCCTCCATTCAAGGATGGTCTCAGCGCCTATTTTTCGGGCGCAAATCGCAACAAGCGATCGATCGGCATCGACGTTGGCAAGCCCGAAGGACGCACGGTCGTGCTCAAGCTGCTGGAGAGCGCGGATGTGCTGGTCCACAACTTCAAGAGCGGGACTTTGGAAAAATGGGGGCTGGGCTACGATCAAGTGCTTCAAGCGCTGTTCCCGAAGCTTGTCCTTTGTCATGTGACGGGCTTCGGCGCTGACGGTCCCCTGGGCGGACATCCGGGTTATGACGCGGTGGTCCAAGCAATGACCGGATTGATGAGCATCAACGGCGACCCCGGAAACGGGCCGGTCCGTATGGGCACTCCGGTGGTTGATATCGGGACCGGCCTTATTGCCTGCAATGCAATCCTTGCCGCATTGATCGAGCGCGGCAGATCGGGGCTTGGCCAGAAAATCGAGGTTCCGCTCTACGACTGTGCGATCAGCATGCTGCATCCTCAGGCCGCCAACGCCCTGATGTCAGGCAAAATTCCGGTAGCAACGGGCAACGGACATCCGAACATCGTGCCTTATGACATGTTTGAGACGCGCACCGGAAAGATCTATCTTGCCGTTGGCAACAATGGCCAGTTCGCCAAACTTTGTGCAGTTTTGAAACGCCCGGATATTGCCGTGGACGCCCGCTTCGTCGATAATGCCGCAAGAATCGCGCATCGCAGGGAACTTGGCGAGTTGCTGACGCAATGCCTTGCCGAGCTTGAGGCCGAAACTCTCGAACATATGCTGCTGAATGCCGGCGTGCCGACAGGCGTTGTGCGCAACGTGAGCGAGGCGCTGGCGCATCCCCATACCATTCACCGAAACATGGTGGTGAAGATGGGCAATTACAGCGGCACGGGAATTCCGGCACTGTTCGGCCGGACGCCCGGGTCTATCCGCAGTGCACCGCCAAGCTTCGGGCAGGACAGCCGGTGCATTCTGCTTGAATCTGGGTACAGCGAAGCTCAAATTGCACAGATGGAAGAGCAAGCCATAGTGTTTGGTGCAGGAGAGAACGAAACTGGCCAGGTTTGAAATGGCCGATCTCGACTGAGATTTTTCCAATCACCATGCGCTCTGGGTTGGGGGGTGAGCCATGAATGATCTAATTCCGCCAGAAGATATCACGAAATGGATTCCTGGACGCAAAACGATCGACAGCACTGCACAAGGCTGGCGCGGATTAACATTAATGGGTTATCGTTACGCTGGCCTCGAAGTCGAGATTCCGCCGATGCGGGATTATATGATCGTGGTCTATCAAGACGCCGATACCAGCATGCGCCGTCGTTGCAATGGCCCTTGGCAAACCGAGAAACTTCGGCCGGGCTCCATTTCCCTGCTCACACGGGGTGAACAATCGACGTGGCAATGGGACGATGCGATCAACGTCAGGCATATCTATCTTGGCCATAGTGCGATCAGCGAAACCGCTGCCCAAATATTTGACCGGGACCTCGCGAGCATCGATATTGCAGACCGTGTTTGTACGACGGATAATATGATCCAATTCTGTCTAAATATGCTTGAACAGGAATACAGTGGTTTTGGAGTAGGCGAGTGCCTCTTCATTGATGCATTACGAACGCAACTTGCAGTCCACCTGATCAGAAACTATGCTGATATTGCAATAAAGGAAACTCATATTGGTACTTTAGGATCAAATTTGCGGAAGGTGGTTTCAGAGTACATCGAGGAATCGCTAGGCGATCGAATTCATCTCGAGGATTTGGCATCGATCGCGGGATTAAGCCCGTTTCATTTTTCCCGAAAGTTCAAGCTCGAATTCGGCGTGACACCACATGCATTCGTAATTCAACGAAGAATTAAGAAAGCAAAGGCATTGCTTCTCAAACGGGATCTGCCTTTGAAAGCGATTGCGGCTGATTGCGGTTTCTCCGATCAAAGCCATATGAACAGAACATTCAGAAAGGTGTTAGGCATTACACCAGCGGAATATCGCCGATCTGCCTAGCACTACTTTGGCAGAAATGTGATTTTGGGGATTCCCCTGACGTCGAATGCGTGATTCATGGAGAGCCAGCTTTGACGGAGGCTGGCGATGGGCGAGAACTGGCAGGCAGACTTGGAGCGGTGGCTTGGAGCGGTGGCTTGGCCCGTATTTGGAGGGGCTGGGGAACAAGACAGGACGTCGGATGTGTCCGGCCTATATCGCCGGCCTGATTGGGCCGGGTGATCGCAAGAGCATTCAGCCCATGGCGGCCCGGTCGGACGCGGTCGCTTATGACCGGCTGCATCATTTCATCGGTGCCGGCCTGTGGGACAGCGCCCCGCTGGAAGCGACCTTGTGGAGCCAGGCGGACGAACTGGTTGGCGGTGACGACGCTTGGCTGATCATCGACGACACCGCCCTGCCGAAGAAGGGCAAGGCGTCAGTGGGTGTCGCACCCCAATACGCCACGGCGCTGGGCAAGAACGCGAACTGCCAGACGCTGGTGTCAGTGACGTTGGCCTCCGGCGAAGTTCCACTCATGCTGAGCTTGCGTTTGTTCCTACCGGAAAGCTGGACGAGCGATGTTGGGCGGATGGACAAGGCCGGCGTGCCTGCTTCCTTGCAGGAATATCGCACGAAGCCAGAGATCGCGATCGAGGAGATCGATCGCGTTATCGCGGCCGGGGTGCGCTTCGGCTGCGTGCTGGCCGATGCCGGTTATGGGTTGTCCGCTCCGTTCCGGCAGGCACTGAGCGAGCGCGGCCTGTGCTGGGCCGTCGGCATCCCCCCGGCACCAGAAGATCTACCCGGCCGACGTGCAACTGATCTTTCCGGTCGCTGGTCGCGGGCGGCCCCGGGTGCGGCACGTGCCGGACGTCAAATCCCGGGCCGCACACACCATGCTCGAAGCCGCGAAGTGGCGTCAGGTTAGTTGGCGCAAGGGAACGAAGGGACGCCTAGCCGCACGCTTTGCCGCCGTGCGTGTGCGCATCGCCGACGGAGCTCCCCAGCGGATCGGCTCCGCCGGAGCCCAGCACATGCCGGGGGAGGAAGCCTGGCTGGTGGGCGAGCATCGCTCGAACGGCGAACGCAAATGCTATCTCTCGAACCTGCCCGCCGGCACCCCGGTCAAGGACCTGGCCGGCGCAATCAAAGCGCGCTGGATATGCGAGCAAGCTCATCAGCAACTCAAGGAAGAGCTCGGCCTGGATCACTTCGAGGGCCGGTCCTGGACCGGACTCCACCGCCACGCTTTAATGACCATGATGGCCTATGCCTACCTCCAAAGCCGCCGGATCGCTCAGGCGGGACGGAAAAAAAAGAGTCCTTGGCCCGCCGCCGCAACCCACACTGCCAGCAGTGCGCCAAGCCATTCTTGACCACCTGTCACGCTCTCCACCGCCCCAATGTCCTCGCTGCGGATGCCTCTTGAACGCAAGGTCAACCAAACTTCTGCCAAAGTAGTGCTAGGGTCTCGGCCTTTGCATACCATTCGTGCCCCGCAGGGAGGTCCCCAAGCTCGATGTGGACAGCGCCCAACAAAGTGCATGGTCTATAGTCGCTTGAGGTCAGTTGATGCGCTTCGCTTGCCAGTGCCTTCGCCTCGTCGAGGCGGCGCAGGTCACGCATTGCTCCGCCACGCGTTGTCGCCAAGGCCGACCTAAGTTTGGGATTTGATCCGACCTTTGCCAAGGCCGCGTCGGTCAGACGCAAAGCTCGCTCCGGTTCACCAGCCTTACGCCAATGCCCGCTCGCATTCACGGCATTCCAGGGATCACCGCTGCTTTCCCATGCTTTGGTCAGGGCTTCGGCTTCCAACGCATGCCAGGCTCTCTGCAGTTCGTCGGTCCAGCAGTAATCGGCCTCGGTCTTGAGCCATGCGAGGTCCTCGACAGTGAGGCGTTGCCCGGTGGCGACCTGCCTGAGTAGCGCCATCACGCGCCGATAATCTTCGCTTTCGATATATCCCACGCCGAAGCGTTGCCGCAGTTCCTTGGCCTCTCGATTTCGACGGAGGGCGGGGTCATTAGCCATGGCGGCGAAGGTTGCCTTGACCGCAGCGGCTCTGGCATCAGCGCGTTCCGCCAATTCTGCCGCATCCTTCACGGCCTTGACCGAAGCCTCTTCAATGCGCGCGGCTTGCTCCTGCTCGGCCGCGGCCTGAAACTCTCCCAGGGTTGCCTTACCGTCCGTCAAGGTGACGAGGGCTCTGTTGCAAACATGGGGCACGGCCGCGCGGCGTCACCCAGTTGGGGGATTAGGCAGCATTGGCGAAATGCTTATTGAGCATAATCATGGTTTCGGTCAGGGCCGAGGGTCCAATTCCGAAT
>CAMYIQ010000206.1 GCA_947258465.1 uncultured Erythrobacter sp. | reverse complement strand
TCTTCGATCGTGCGGGTTTCCGGGACGATGGCGGCTTCGAAGGGGGATACCCTTCGATGGAGATCTGCCACCAGACGCGGAAGGAAATTGAGTGCCAGTGTATGCAGGCAGGCAATCGTGATCCCGCGTTCGCTGATCCGGGCATAATTGGCTGCCGCAGCCTGCGCCTCGCCAGCCTGCTTTATGATCGCGCTCGCGCTGCTCATGAATTCGGTTCCGGCGGCAGTCAGGCGGATCGGATGCTCGGTCCGGTCGACCAGTTCCGCACCGGCCCAGGCCTCGAGTGCCTTGATGCGCCGACTGAGTGCGGATTGAGTGACGTAGCGCGCTTCCGCAGCTCTGGCAAAATGGCCAAGTCGCGCAACCGCGGCCAGGTCTTCCAGCCATTTTAGCTCCAAAGCCCTTGCCTTTCATGATCTTGCATTTTTCGCATTGAAGGTAACGAAATCGGAACTGGAAGTCGATTTCAATTTGCTGCCTCGTTCGGACCGGCTCGGCGGATAGGCGCCGTACCCGAACGGAGAGGCAAATGGGGAAGTTATCGTCAATTCGCGGCTCGTTGGCGGCCCTTTCGATATCGGCGGCGGCCATGCCGGTTCAGATCTACGCCCAGGACGCGACGCAAGGCGAAAACAGTCTGGATCCGGTCGAGTTCCTCGAACTGCCACGCGTGGCGAGCGTATCGGCGTCACACGACGGCCGCTATCTGAGCTACGTCCTTTCGGCCCCCGATTGGGGTGAGGACAAGGCGGTCAAGACGCTCCGGATCTTGCGCTGCGGGGATGACGGATGTGCCGGGCTGGCGCTGGACGACCTGCCCGAAAGCCCCGAGACCGAAGCGATTTGGCGCCCCGGATCGCATCAGTTCGTCGTCGTCGCCGAAGCCGAGGAAGACGGCGACGACCAAATCCATTTCTTCGACCTGGAAACGGGCGCAGCCTCGCAGGTCACCGATCATCCAGGTGGTGTCCGTCAGGTGAGCTGGCTGCCCGACGCGAGCGCACTGATCTACGAAAGTGATGCCGAGGCCGGTGACAAGGCGGCCAGGAAATGGCGCATCGAGCCCTTCGGGAGCGCCGATGCGGACGCACTCTACCGCGTCGATATGACGAGCGGCGAAACCAGCGTGGTTTTTGCGAGCGCCGGCTTGATCGAGGGCTATTCGCTTTCCGAAAATGGGCGGTATCTGATCGTGCGCCAGCGGTTCGATCCTGTCGCGGAAGACCGCGA
Source organism: uncultured Erythrobacter sp. (assembly GCA_947258465.1). Lineage (GTDB taxonomy): Bacteria > Pseudomonadota > Alphaproteobacteria > Sphingomonadales > Sphingomonadaceae > Qipengyuania. Next base: position 1,528 of record CAMYIQ010000206.1, on the reverse strand, counting down.
TGCGGCCGAACTTTGGCGGATCGACTTGCGCACCGGCGACTCGCGGCAGCTTACCGACAACCGTATCCGGGAAAACGGTGCCCGTCTCGCCCCCAACGGCGAGGCATTCGCTTACATCGCCTCCGTCAATGCGGCGGGAGAACCCTATTACGAAGACAATCTGTTTGTGCAAACAGTTGGCGACGAGGTGCCTCGCTTGCTGTTTCCGCATGAGCCGCTCGAAGTGCAGGACTTCGCGTGGGACCGGTCCGGGGAGTCGATCTGGGTGGTGGGCAACAGCGGATTGCGGTCACAGCTCTATCGCGTGCGCGTCCGGGATGGCGCACTGACTCAGATAACTTCCGGCGATCACTCGCTGAGCGACTGGACCTACGATGCTGCAAGCGGTCGACATTTCGGGCGCTTTGCTGATGCTCAGAATCCGGGCGAAATCCACGAAATCGACCCACGGACAGGAGCCTTGCGACAAAGGTCGGCAATCTACGCGACTGCGCTCGATGGTGTGACGCTGCCCGAGCAACGCGCGTTCACCTGGTCGGCCGCCGACGGACAAAAGCTCGAGGGCCTGTTGGTGTATCCGGTCGGATACCAGGAGGGCCAACGCTATCCCCTGGTGACGATCACCCATGGCGGGCCGCGCTCTTCGGCGCAGTTCGGAAGCTGGAATGCATCGCGATATGTGCCGGTGCTCGCCGGGCAAGGCTACGCCGTTTTCCTGCCCAACCATCGGGGCGGCACCGGCTATGGCGATGCCTTCATGCGTGCAATGGTCGGCAATTACTTCCGCAATGCGCATACCGATGTGCTGAGCGGAGTGGACGCATTGGTCGCGAACGGGATCGCGGACCCGGACCGCCTGATCAAAATGGGCTGGAGTGCGGGCGGTCACATGACCAACCGGCTGATCACCATGACCAACCGCTTCGTGGCGGCATCGTCCGGTGCCGGCGTAGCCGACTGGGTTTCGCTGTTCGGCGAGAGCGACCGCAGGTCGGGCAGGATACCCTGGTTTGGCGGCACACCGTGGCAAGAAAACGCCCCGCTGCCACCCTACCGTTCGCAATCGCCGGTGTTCGACGCCTGGAAAGTGCGTACGCCGACATTGTTCTGGAGTGGCGGAGATGACGAGCGCGTACCCCCTACCCAGGCGATCCTGATGTTCCGTGCAGTGCGTGACACGGGAACACCGACCGCGCTCTATCTGGGCAAAAAAGAACCGCACAATTTCCGGCGCCCGTCGCATAAGCTGTTCAAGATCAATCGCGAACTTGCGTGGTATGCGGAGCATCTTGGACGGGACGCCTACGAAGCGGACATTCCGGAAATCGATCCCCGCACCGAAGACGGCGGCGATAGGATCGCGCCATGATCACCGATGGCAGCGTGATCCTCGGCCTCGGGCCGAAGGCGCTCATCATGGTGTTCTTCACCGCCGCGGCCGGGGACCTGCTCGCGGTGGTTGGCTATGCTCCGGCTATCTACGCGGCGATCCTGACACCCGAGTTGATGGGCATGATCGGCGGATAGG
>CAMYIQ010000205.1 GCA_947258465.1 uncultured Erythrobacter sp. | reverse complement strand
CCTTTACAGCCCCTTGTTCACAAGCACAGCCCGGGGCTGCTTATTCCAATCCAATGTTCGTTCTGCGTTTTCGTTTCATCGTTTGGAAAAAACAAACGCTATTCATCTCAAACGCAGACTGCCCTTCCCATACTCTCGTTCTGTCAATCATGAGCGCCGCTTCGCACGGGCCAGACCAGCAACTTTGCGGCTATTGAATGGCAGCCGAATAAACACAGACGTGTGCGCCCGCCCGATCTTACAGCTCTACCTCAAAAAAGATTTGACTGGGCTGCCAGGCAACCAATGCGGTGGTCAGGGATGCTCTTGATCGCCGCTGTGGCCATCGCTAATGCGCTCCGCGGGATCGCTGCTTGTTGCTTTGCGCTGGCCGGACAGGAAGATCCACTGCCCCAAGAAAACGATAGCGATCCCGATGATCGCATAAGCGACAATTGCAGGATCGCTGCGCAGTTTGGTCACGGTAAAGGCTGCCAGGACCACGCCATCTGCAGCTAACGCAGCCAGGAGTATCGTCGCCCGTGCGCCAACCTCCTTGCGCAGGTTGCGCAGGACGCCCCAATGAACCAGCATGTCCATGACAAGGTAAAAAAAGGCACCCAGCGACGCGATCCGCGACAGATCGAACAGGACGGCGAGCGTGCCGGCAATGACCACGGTATAGACAAGCATGTGGCTTTGTATCCCGCCGCTCATGCCGAAATGGCTGTGCGGAAGCAACTTCATGTCGGTCAGCATCGCTAACATGCGTGAGGCAGCAAAGACACTTGCGATCACACCTGAAATGGTGGCCGTGAGAGCGATGACGACAGTGAAGTAGAAGCCCATCTGCCCGAATGCAGGACGCGCTGCTGCCGCCAGCGAATAGTCGCGTGCCTGTACGATTTCTGAGATGCTGAGGCTGGAACCGACGGCCAGTGCGACAAGCAGGTAAATCACGATGCAGACGGCGATCGAGACCATGATCGTGCGCCCGACATTCTTGTGCGGATCGACCATCTCGCCGCCACTGTTGGTGATCGTGGTGAAGCCTTTGAAAGCCAGAATCGAAAAGGCGACCGAGGCAAGCAAAGCATCGGCTTTCGATAGCTCTACCGGCTCCGAGAATGCGCCGCCCGACAGTCCGCTGGCCCAGATCGCGGCAACCGCGAAAATCGCGATCCCGCCAACCTTGATTGCCGACATGACAACCGAAAAGCCGCTGACCGACTTGTTGCCCGCCGCATTGACCAGATAGGCAAAGACGATAGCGGCGAGCGCCACTGCGGACACAAGCCAGCCGGTGTCTTCCAGACCAAAGGGTCGCAGGGCGTAGGTTGCGAAGGTTCGTGCGACGAGGCTTTCGTTGATAATCATCGACAGCGCCATCATCATCGCAGCCGCTGAGGCGACGACACCCGGCCCGTATGCCTTCTGCAAGATCATCGCGATGCCGCCCGAGGACGGCCATTTGTTCGACATCTTGATGTAGCTGTAGGCTGCCAGCGAAGTGACGAGAGCGCCAGCAACAAAGGACAGCGGGAAGAGCGGACCGGCAAGCTCTGCGATCTGACCGGTGAGCGCAAAAATGCCCGCACCGATCATGACGCCGGTCCCCATGGCAACGCCGCCAAGCAGCGTGATGCTGCCCTTGTTCAGACTGTCTTCGTGCGCCGAATGGGTATCCATGTGGTTATCCTCTCATTGGCTTGCGTCGCGCTTCCATCTTCCGCGGATGACCGGCTCTGCCGCAATGCACAGGCATTGTGGCAGGGATCAGGGATGGGGTTCTGTTCGATTGCCTGACGTTCACAGCTTCGCGCTGCGAAGTCTGAGCGAGTTCAGGACTACCGAGATGGAGGACGCGCTCATCGCGAAGGCGGCGAACATCGGACCAATCAGGATGCCGAAGAACGGATAGAGGACACCGGCCGCGACGGGCACGCCCGAGGCGTTGTAAATGAGCGCGAAAAACAGATTCTGCCGAATATTGCGCATCGTAGCCCGGGCGAGTTTGCGGGCCCGGACGATCCCGTCGAGATTGCCTTTGACGAGCGTGATCCCCGCGCTCTCGATCGCAACATCCGCGCCCGTGCCCATCGCAATGCCGACATCGGCCTGGGCCAGCGCCGGAGCGTCATTGACCCCGTCACCGGCCATGGCCACCTTGGCACCGCCTTCCTGCAATTCGCGGATGAGCCGCGCCTTGTCCTCGGGAAGCACACCTGCGCGGATGTCGTCGATACCGAGCCGGGCGGCAACCGCCTGCGCAGTCCGCTCATTGTCGCCGGTCGCCATGATAATTGTAAGGCCGAGATTGTGGAGGTCCGCGATGGCCGCCGGAGTGGTTTCCTTGACCGGGTCGGCAACGCTGATGAGGCCGGCAATCTTGTCAGCAACGATCACGAACATGACGGTTTCGCCTTGGTCGCGGCGCGCATTCGCCCTTTCGCTGAGCGCAGCGCCTTCCAAACCGAGGTCCGTCAGAAGCGCGAGGTTGCCAAGCGCGACGCGTTTACCGGAGACCGTTCCCATGACGCCTTTGCCGGTTACGGCCTCGAACTCGCTGGCGGTTTCCATCGCGACGCCGCGTTCGTCGGCGCCGCGGACGATCGCTTCTGCGAGCGGGTGCTCCGACCCGCGCTCGAGCGACGCCGCCAAGCTCAGCACCTCGATTTCATCGTGGCCCTCCTCGGGCATGACCGCGACGAGTCGCGGTCGCCCCTCGGTCAGCGTACCCGTCTTGTCGACGATGAGCGTGTCGATTTTCTCGAAGCGCTCGAGCGCTTCGGCGTTCTTGATCAGAACGCCCGCCTGCGCCCCTCTTCCTGTCGCGGTCATGATCGACATCGGCGTCGCCAGGCCGAGAGCGCAGGGGCAGGCGATGATCAGTACCGCAACCGCAGCAATGAGGGCATAGGCAAGCGCTGGTGCGGGGCCCCAGATCGCCCAAGCAATGAAGGCGAGCACGGCTATGCCGATAACCGCGGGGACGAACATGCCGGCCACCTTGTCGGCGTACTTCTGGATCGGCGCGCGCGAGCGCTGTGCGGCCGCAACCATTTCCACGATCTGCGCGAGCATGGTGTCTGATCCGACACGTTTCGCTTCGATCACCAGGCTGCCTGTTCCGTTGATCGTTGCCCCGGTCACGGCGTCGCCCTCGACCTTTTCGACCGGGACTGGTTCACCGGTGATCATGCTTTCGTCGATCGACGAGCGGCCTTTGAGCACTACACCGTCAACGGGCACCTTGTCGCCTGGGCGGACCCGCAATTGGTCGCCAACAGCCACGTGCTCAAGGGGGATTTCTTCTTCAGTGCCGTCTGCCCTGATGACGCGGGCGGTTTTGGCTGCAAGATCAAGCAGAGCGCGAATGGCCTTACCGGTGCCTTCACGCGCGCGCAGCTCCATGACCTGGCCGAGGAGCACAAGAGTGACGATAACGGCCGCGGCTTCGAAATAGACGCCGACATGTCCCTCTGGATCGCGAAAGCCATCCGGGAAGATGTCCGGTGCCAGGACGGCGACGACACTGAAAATCCATGCGGCGAGAACGCCCATGCCGATGAGCGAGAACATGTTGAGGTTCCAGGTGCGGAACGAATTCCAGCCCCGTTCGAGAAACGGCCATCCGCTCCACAACACGACCGGTGTACCGAGCACCAGTTCAATCCATAGGGTGGCCCGCTCGCCAAATATTTCGCGCACGCCCGGCCAGCCCACATAGGGGCCCATCGTGAGAACAAGCAGCGGCAAGGTGAGGATGGCGCCGACCCAGAAACGCCTTGTAAAGTCGACGAGCTCCGGGTTCGGTCCGTCATCGACCATGGCCGCGGATTCGAGTTCGAGACCCATGCCGCAGATCGGGCACGACCCCATCTTTGGCTGCCGGACCTGCGGGTGCATGGGGCAGGTATAAACCGGTCCGTCATAACCAGCGGGAACGAGATTGTAGCGGCCGTCATCACCGGCAACGGCTTCGCCGTGGCCGCTATGGCTGCAATTAGAATGGTCCATCATCGTCTCCCTGGGTCTGGATAAAGCTGTGCGAAAGTTCCGCCGACAAGGCTGAACTGGGCAGACAGGCGGCGGCGTGCGCTGCTGGCGTGAAACGGGGAACGAGATCAGCCGAACCTGCCGATCCATGGCTGACGATCATTTCAAGTCTGCCGTGCATATTCTTTTCCGCGCTGCGAAAGGTGAGTGTGCGCTTCGCGCGCATCCAATTCCCGTGTACTGTTGCCGGCGCGGAGCATGAAGCGCGCCACTCCATTGTCGAGAAAATAGATCGGTTCGAGGCTCTTTTGTGCGATCACGCGGCAAACAGTTCGGCCATCGAGATCGTGAAAGTAGCAATGGATCAGGGCGCAGGCGTTACCGCCGAGTGCTGATCGTATCGCGTCCATCATCACGCGCTCGAACCCGTCCTTATTGGGGTGCTTGAGAGTCTTCAGATCGGCCTCGATTCCTACGATGCCCCCGCTATCGTCGACGCCGATGAGCAGCGTGCCGCCATCATTG
>CAMYIQ010000204.1 GCA_947258465.1 uncultured Erythrobacter sp. | reverse complement strand
GTTTCTTCGTCGTTCCCGGTCTGCGCCCGGCTGGCAGCGCGGTCGGCGATCAGAAGCGTGTGGTCACGCCGCGCCAGGCCCGTGACCATGGGGCGAGCGTGCTCGTGGTCGGTCGCCCGATCAGCCGCGCCGACGACCCGGCACAGGCAGCGCGCGCGATCGAGGCGACGCTCTAGAAGGGTCGCCGCATGGCCACCGCGATCAAGATTTGCGGGATTTCCAGCCCTGACGCGCTCGACGCCGCAATTGCCGCGCAGGCGGACTTTGTCGGCTTTGTGTTCTTTCCCCCCTCCCCCCGCCATATCGATGCCCATGCTGCCGCAGCGCTGACGGGGCGGGCAGGCACGGCGATCGGCCGGGTTGGCCTGTTCGTCGATGCCGATGACGGGACCATGGCCGAGGCTGTTCAAGCAGGGCGGCTCGACGCCATTCAGTTACACGGTAACGAAACGGCGGAACGCGTGGCGCAGGTGAAAGAGCGGTTCCGCCTGCCTGTCTGGAAGGCATTACCGGTGGCGAGCGCAGAGGATGTGGCTTCGGCGGATCGGTATCGCGAGGTCGCCGACCTCATCCTTTTCGACGCGAAGACGCCCAAGGATGCGGCCCTTCCAGGCGGGATGGGGCTGCGGTTCGACTGGTCGCTGATCGCGCGCTATCGAAGTGCTGCCGGCTGGGGGCTTGCGGGCGGCCTGAGCCCTGCGAATGTCGCTGAAGCCATTTCGCGAACCGGAGCCCCCCTGGTCGACACATCGAGCGGAGTAGAAAGTGCGGCAGGGGTGAAGGACGCAGGCAAGATTTCTGCCTTTTGCAAAGCCGTCCGCGCTGCATAGTCCATTCGTCGGGGCCAAGGCAGGGTACCACGAACGCAATCTAACTTGTCTCGACTTCGCGATGGCAGGGCGGCATGGGGATCGCAATGACCGATTCCACACCCAATTCCTTTCGCAACCAGCCAGACGAACGCGGGCATTTCGGCGACTATGGCGGGCGCTTCGTGGCCGAAACGCTCATGCCGCTCGTACTCGATCTGGAGCGTGAATATCGCGCAGCGCAGGCCGATCCCGAATTTCAGCGCGAGTTCGACGACCTGCTCGAACATTATGTCGGCCGCCCCTCCCCGCTCTATTTCGCGGAACGTCTGACAGAGGCGCTGGGCGGCGCACAGGTCTGGTTCAAGCGCGACGAGCTCAATCACACGGGCGCGCACAAGATCAACAATTGCATCGGGCAGATCCTGCTTGCGATCCGCATGGGCAAAACGCGCATCATCGCGGAAACCGGCGCGGGGCAGCACGGCGTCGCTACTGCCACGGTCTGTGCGCGTTTCGGCCTGCCTTGCGTGATCTACATGGGCGCCGAGGACGTGAAGCGGCAGTCGCCCAATGTCTTCCGCATGAAATTGCTCGGGGCAGAGGTCGTCCCCGTCACCAGCGGGCGCGGCACGCTCAAGGACGCGATGAACGAAGGTCTGCGCGACTGGGTCGCGAACGTTCACGACACTTTCTACATCATCGGCACCGCCGCCGGCCCGCACCCTTATCCCGAGCTGGTTCGCGATTTTCAGAGCGTGATCGGCAAGGAAGCGCGCGCGCAGATGCAGGACCGCATCGGCCGCTTGCCCGATTTGCTCGTCGCGGCAATCGGCGGCGGCTCCAACGCGCTGGGCCTGTTCCATCCCTTCCTCGACGATCCCGAGGTTAAAATGCTCGGTGTTGAGGCGGCAGGCCACGGTCTCGACGGCGACGAGCACGCGGCAAGCCTGCTGGGCGGCTTCCCTGGCGTACTCCACGGCAACAAGACCTATCTGCTGCAGGACGAAGACGGCCAGATCACCGAAGGCCACTCGATCAGCGCCGGTCTCGACTATCCCGGCATCGGCCCGGAGCACGCCTGGCTGAAGGACATGGAACGCGTCGAATATACCGCAATCACCGACGAGGAAGCCCTCGAGGCCTTCCAACTCCTCTGCCGGACCGAAGGCATCATCCCCGCGCTAGAGCCGAGCCATGCCATCGCGGCCGTTGCCAAGCGCGCGAAGGACATGCCGAAGGATAGCGTGATCCTGGCGAACCTGTGCGGACGCGGCGACAAGGACATCTTCACCGTCGCGGACCGGTTGGGAGTGAATATCTAGCCCTCTCCCCTTTCAGGGGAGAGGGTTGGGAGAGGGGAATGAGAGACGCCAACTCGCTGAAACACGCGCAGAATATGCGCAAGAGCATGCCCGAGCCGGAGGCTCGCATGTGGAATGAACTGAAAGCGACGCGGTGTCGCGGGATCAAGTTTCGCAGACAGAAGGTCATCGGAAAATTCATCGCCGATTTTGCTGCGAATGAGCCAAAGCTGGTGATTGAGCTTGATGGTGATACGCACGCTGGCAGCGAAAGCTACGACGTTATGCGGACACGGTATTTGGAAAAACAGGGATATGCAGTGGTCAGGTTTTCGAATTCGGACGTAATGTCGAATATGGAGGGGGTCCTTCATCGACTGGGCGAGATTATCGATCGGATGACACCCCCTCCCCCAACCCCCTCC
>CAMYIQ010000203.1 GCA_947258465.1 uncultured Erythrobacter sp. | reverse complement strand
TGACCGGGTAGAGCGCCCTTCCCTTGGCGGTCAGGCGGTATTCCTGCCGTGGAGGGTGATCGGTGTATTGCCGCGACGTCAGAATGCCCGCCTCCATCAATTCGGAGATGCGGCCCGACAGGATATTCGGGGCCATTTGCGTATCCTGCTGGATCTGTTCAAAACGATGGAATCCGGCAAACATGGCTCGCACGATCAAGGTCGACCAGCGATCCCCGAACAAGGCAATGACCGTATCGACCAGCGCGGCTTTGTCGCGGCGGTCTGTTACGCCCTTCGAGGGACGCCGCCGCGCGCTGTAATGCGGCACGACCTGAACGAGGCCCGGTCCCGGTTTCCAAGCGACATCTCGCGGGTCGATCTCCTGGCCGCAACAGGAACAGTTTGCATGCGGCTCCACAACATGGCCGCAGCTTGCATGAACCAGTTGAACGGAGAAGCCGCGTTGTCCGCTCTCCCATTCGTGCTGCCAACCGACCATAGCCAGGGCAACAGGAAACAATGCGCGCCCTTTCTCGGTCAGGTGGTAGCGGCTGTGCCGTCGGTGTCCCACCGATCGTTTCGACAGGCATTCCTCGGCGACCAGTTTTTTGAGGCGATCGCTCACCACGGAGCGCGGGACGCCAGTTTCTTCGACGAAGCTCTGAAACGTCTTGGTGCCAAGAAACGCCCGTTCCATTATCAACAGGACCGGGACATCGCCGACAACCTCCAGCGCACGCCATATCGAGCACGCCCTGATCGTTCCCTGCTTCATTTCTGCCTCGATGCGCTCAATTGGAACTCGCTCATTCTCTCTGCACGAGATGGTCGGCAATTGCCTGGTAGGCTGGTAAACTCACTCCGTCGATATGCGCATCGGCTGCTAAGGGAGGCGATGCAAGCTTTACGATGACCATCTCCATCGCCGGATCGCCGTAGGCACCCTCGGGGTAGTCCTGGGACCTCATAGGTAGCCTGCCCGCAGCCCGACGGGGGAGACCCGCCAGGCTGCGTCTGACACTGCGGCTGGGCTACGTTTCATCGATCAGAATGTCAGATCGAATTGCAGTGCGATATTGCGCGGCCGATCATAGATGGCATTGTAGGCGATGCCCGTCCCGCCCGTGATTGTGGTGGCCAAGGGCAAGGCGCCGGCAGTCTGCATGATCCGCTCGTTGGTGAGATTGCGGCCGATCAACGCAATCGTCCAGTTGTCATCGACATGGCCGAGCGAGAGCCGAGCGCCCATTTTCACATAGCCATCTTGCTTGGTACGCGGGTCGAGGTTGGCCGCGGCAATGTAGCTGCTCGAAAAATCGGCGTTGAGATTGATGCCCAGCTTCAGATTGCGGCCGATCTCGTGATTGAAATCGCCGTTGAGATTGCCTGACCATTCCGGCGTAAGTGCGTTGCGCTTGCCCGAATAGCTGCAGAAGCCGCCATTATCCGGCACCTGCTGGAAATAGCACTGGCCGAGCGGAAAATCGGTGAATTCGAAATCGAGATAGGCGACGGCCGCGCTCAGGGTGAAGTGCTCGTCCAGCGCCCAGCGCATGTCCGCCTCGACACCCTGCGTCTTCGCGCCCGAGGCGTTCTTGACGTTGAAGTTGAGAACGCCGTCGAACACGTTGGTCTGCAGATCGGTATACTTCGTGCGATAGGCAGAGAGGTTGAACGCCAGATCGCGGGTCTGGTATTTCAGCCCCACTTCGACGTTGTCGGCTCGCTCGTCACCGAACTTGAATGCGCCGGGGGAAGCGACGGTGGTCGAACTTGGCAGCGAATTGCCGCGCGCGTCGAAACCGCCGGCCTTGGAGCCGCGTGCGAACGACGCGTAGAGCATCAGGGCTTCGGTCACGTCATACTGGATATTGGCCATCGGGTTGAACGAGCTTTCACTCAGCTCGCCCGATATGGTGTGCGCCTCGATGTTGAGTGCCCGGAATGTTCCGATCACGACCGGATCGATGATCGGCGGCGTGGCCGCTAGGCTGAGCGGCCCGCGATTGATCTCGAGGGCGCGGCTACCCGTCTTGCTCTCGTGATTGAAACGGGCCCCCAAGGTGATACGCAGATCGTCGGTGAGAGAATATTCGCCCTGGGCGAAGACGGAATACAGGTCGGACTTTTGCGAATAGTCGCGGTCGTTGGAGGTATCGCCCAACGCCCTGAACGGCGTTCCGAAGAAAAACGGATTGAACTGCACGTGATCGGTCACGCCCAGCTTGGTGTTCTGGTAATAAACCCCGGCGATGTAGTTGAACGCCCGATCGCCCGGCGAAGCGATCCGCAGCTCCTGCGAAAACTGGCGATAATCTTCCGACTGGGCAGTGCCGTCGAGCAAGGGTAGATTGGTGAAGTCGACGTCGATCGTCTCCGCGACATTATAGTCGAGATAGCCCGTCACCGACGTAAGCGTATGATCGCCCAGCTCCAGATTGGCGTTGACCACCGCGTTGAATATCTTGTTGCGGCTCTCGTAGCCTCCGTCGGCCCGGACATAATCCTCGTCCGTTTCAACGAATAGCGGCCCTGCAAATATAAGGCTGTAACTCCCTACCGGACCGAAAGCTTCGCGCGGCTGCCCCTTGGTCTTGAAGTCGGCATATTCGACCTTGAGGTCGGCAGACAGGGGGCTATCACCCTCGAAAGCCAACATCCCGCGCACGAAGGCTTCGCGGACGTTGGGTTCGTTGCGATCCTGCCGCGTATTGTAGAAATAGCCGTCCATGTCGCGGTAATATCCCACGACGCGCGCGCCGACCGTGTCCGAGATCGGCCCGGAAACGACGCCCGTAACGCGCGTTTCCTCATGCTCGAATTCGTAGCTCGCGCTGAGCGATCCTTCGAAATGGTCGGTCGGACGGCGGCTCACCACATTCACAGCACCGGCAATGGCGTTTTTGCCGAAAAGCGTTGGCTGTGGCCCGCGCAGAACCTCGACCCGCTGCAGATCGACCAGAGGCATGCGGCTCAACTGGTCGCGCCCGTAGTAAATGCCGTCGACGAACATTGCCACGGATTGCTCGAAGCCCTTGTTATCGCCCGAGGCGATGCCGCGAATGGCAATGCGGTTTGCGATGGCTGTCTGGGTGATCTTGAGGTTGGGGATCGAGGACGAGACCGATTCCAGATTGGCCTGGCCATAAGACTCGATCGCTTCACCGGTAACTGCCGAAATCGAAATCGGAACGTCGGAAAGCCCCTGTTCGCGTTTTTGCGCCGTGACGACGATGACATCCAGGCCACCGGCTTCCTCGACATCCTCGGCCCCATCGCCCCCAGCGGCAGCGACGGTAGTGTCCTGCGCAAGGATATGGCCCGGCGCTGCGAAAGCGGTCCCGGCCAGCAGAATTTTGACGATCGATCTCATAATTATCTCCCCCTCTTATGGTCTGTTGCGATGCGCCCGTGTCGGATCGACTGTTGCAACTGCCGATGGAGTATGTTTATACAAGTTAGTATGACTACGCAACTATCAACACGCGGTTTTCTGAAAGGCGCGATCCGGTGAACAGGCTCCCAGCCCGACTGACGCGCAATTTGCGCATCCCGGCGATTGCCGCGCCTATGTTTCTCGTATCGGGACCGGATATGGTCGTCGCGGCATCGCGTGCGGGCATGATCGGATCGTTCCCCACGCCCAATGCGCGGACGCCCGAGATTCTCGATCGGTGGCTCGCGACAATCACCGACACTCTCGGCGCCGACCGGCAGGCCGCGGCATGGGCGGCGAATCTCGTGGTGCACCCTTCGAACGATCGATTGCCGGCGGATCTGGACCTTGTAGTCCGGTACAAGGCCCCGCTGGTCATCACCGCACTGGGCAGCCCGAGCCGGGTAGTCGACCAGGTCCACGGCTATGGGGGCCTGGTATTCGCCGACGTCAACTCGGTCGGTTTCGCGCGCAAGGCGGCGATGGCCGGAGTGGACGGGCTGGTTCTGGTAGCCTCGGGTGCCGGAGGGCATACGGGGCAGACTGCGGGGTTTGCCTTCGTCGAGGAAGTTCGGCGCTTCTGGGACGGGCCGATCGTACTGGGCGGAGCGATTTCGACCGGGCATGCGATCCGTGCTGCCGAAATATTGGGGGCGGACCTCGCCTATCTCGGGACGTCGCTGATCGCCTGCCGGGAAAGCATGGCTGCGGATGCCTACAAGCAAATGGTGGTCGAAGCCGGGGCCGATCAGGTCGTACCGTCGAAGGGCATAACCGGCGTAACCGCCAACTGGCTCAGGGACAGCCTGATCGCGGCGGGGCATGACCCCGACAACATGCCCGAAGACAAGAAGCCCAATTTCGAGAATGCACAGGACGACGCCAAGGCGTGGAAGAACGTATGGTCCGCCGGTCAGGGTGTCGGCGCAGTTGAAGCCATCGAGCCTGTCGGTGCAATCGTTAAGCGGTTGCGCCACGAATATCACATCGCGGCGCAGATGCCGCCGTTCCAGATCGAGGAGTGAGACGAATGCCTGCGGAACTGGTTGAAACGATCGAGACTACGATCCAGCCCAACGATCATCCCTATATGAAGGGGGCCTGGCGCCCGACATTCAACGAATGGAATGCGACCTTTGCCGATGGCGAGGCTGAAGTGATCGGCGAGATCCCGAAAGATATCGACGGGGTCTATGTTCGTACTGGTGAAAACCAGATTCACGAACCGATCGGGCGCTATCACCCTTTCGATGGCGACGGATTTGTCCATTCAATCAGTTTCAAGGATGGCAAGGCAAGTTATCGCAGCCGGTTCGTGCGCACCAAGGGCTTCGAAGCCGAACGGGAAGCCGGGCGCTCGCTATGGGCCGGACTGATGGAACCACCGCACAAATCCACGCGCCCCGGCTGGGGTGCTCAGGAATGGCTCAAAGACAGCTCCTCGACCGATGTCGTGGTGCATGCGGGAAAAATCCTCTCGACCTTCTATCAATGCGGCGAAGGATATCGCCTCGATCCGTTCACCATGGAACAGTTCGGCACCGAAGGCTGGGTTCCAGTCGACGGAATTTCCGCTCACACCAAACTCGATGAAGCGACCGGCGAACTGTTGTTCTTCAACTATTCGAAGCACGCGCCCTACATGCATTATGGCGTGGTCGGCCCGGACAACAAGCTGAAGCACTATGTTCCGATCCCGCTGCCCGGGCCGCGCCTGCCGCATGACATGTGCTTCACCGAAAACTACTCGATCCTCAACGATATGCCCTTGTTCTGGAACGAGGAACTGCTCGAGCGCGATGTCCATGCGGTCGAGTTTCATCCGGAAATGAAGACCCGTTTCGCGATCATCCCGCGCTATGGCCAGCCGGAGGACATCCGCTGGTTCGAGGCTGAGCCGACCTACACATTGCACTGGCTCAACGCCTATGAGGAAGGCGACGAAATCGTGCTCGACGGATATTTCCAGGAAGAGCCGCAACCCAAAAGCTATCCCGACGCGCCCGAGGGGCTCGAACGGATGATGGCCTATCTCAGCCAGGGCCTGATGAAGCCCAAGCTGCACCGCTGGCGCTTCAACATGAAAACCGGCGAGACCGTGGAGCAACGCCTGGACGACCGCATCCTCGAATTCGGCATGATCAACCAGAAATACGCCGGGCGGAAATATCGCTATGCCTATAGCGCGATTCCGGAACCCTATTGGTTTCTGTTCAAGGGAATCGTGAAACACGACCTCGATACCGGCGAAAGCTGGAGCTACGAATTGGGCGAAGGCCGCTATGCCAGCGAAAGCCCTTTCGTCCCCCGCATCGGCGCCAAGGACGAGGATGATGGCTACATCATCTCCTACGTCTCCGATGTGAACGCGGACCGATCCGAATGCATCCTCCTCGATGCGAAAGATATCGAGGCAGGTCCGGTCTGCCGCATCATCCTGCCGGAAAGGATCTGTTCGGGGACGCATTCGACCTGGGCCAATGGCAGCGATATCGGCATGCCGGAAAACAGCGTGCTCGCAGCCTGATATGGTCACGGCGACGAAGGACAAGCGGCAGCTTTACCGCGAACAGGGCTGGTGGGGCGACACAACCCTGGCGGATATGTTTCGCGCCAATGCCGGAATCCATCCCGAACGGCTGGCGCTGGTCGACCCGCCGAACCGCGCCGATTTCGCGTTCGGACAGCCGCAGCGGCTGACCTATGCGCAAATGCTTGCGGAAACCGAGCGACTGGCCGGTGCCCTGCTGGCGAATGGTATTGGCAAGGGCGATGTGATCATGGTCCAACTGCCCAATATCAGCGAGTTCGTGAACCTGTATTTCGCCGCCGCGACGATCGGGGCGGTAGTGAGCCCGGCTGCGGTCCAGTATCGCAGCCATGAACTCTCGGAGATGTATCGCATCGCCAAGCCGAGCGCGTTCGTTTGCGCAACCCGCTTCAAGGGCGGCGATCATCTTTCGACCGCGCGCAAGGTGATTGGCGCGGGGTGCCGGATCATGACCTTCGGGCCTGATGCGCCCGATGACACGGTCGATCTCAGCACTGCCCGGGCCGACCCGGGATTGCTCGCCGCACATCGCAAGACACATCAAGTCGACGCCGACGATATATTCACGATCTGTTGGACGTCGGGCACCACCGGCGCTCCCAAAGGGGTACCGCGCAGCCATAATCACTGGATTGCAATCGCACCGGGGACGTACCAGCCTTCGGGGCTACGGGATGGCGACGTGATGCTCAATCCGTTCCCGCTCATCAACATGGCCAGTATCGGCGGGGTAACGATGAGCTGGCTGCGCGTTTGCGGCACCATGGTGCTGCACCACCCGTTCGATCCGCAGGTGTTTCTCGGCCAGATCGCTATGGAGCGCCCGCAATTCACCATCGCGCCGCCAGCCGTGCTCAATATGCTGCTCCAGAACGAAGAGCTGCTGGCGAAGGTGGACCTATCCAGCCTGCGCACTATCGGTTCGGGATCGGCCCCGCTGGCGCCATCCATGGTCAAAGGCTTTCAGGAACGCTTTGGGATCATGGTCGTCAACCTGTTCGGTTCGAACGAGGGAATGTCGCTTGTCACCGGCCCCGAGACGGTTCCCGAGCCGGTCGAGCGTGCCAGCTACTTCCCCCGCGAAATGGTGCTGGAGCCGATGCTGGGCGGCACCGCGGCGGCCATGGCCGAAACGCGGCTGGTTTCCATCGGTGACGGCAGCGAGATCACCGAAGTGGGCGTACCGGGAGAGCTGGAGATTCGCGGACCGTCCGTGTTCGAAGGTTACCACGAAGCGCCCGAGCAAACCGAGGCGGCATTCACCGAAGACGGGTTCTTCCGTACCGGCGATCTGTTCGAGATCGCAGGCGATGGGCGCTTCTATCGCTTTGTCGGCCGCTGCAAGGATCTGATCATTCGCGGCGGTGTGAATATCGCACCGGAAGAGATCGACCAGTTGCTCGGCGGGCATCCGCTATTGGCGGAAGCCTGCGCCTTCCCCCTGCCCGATCCGGTAATGGGGGAGCGAATTGGGCTGGCCTATGTGCCGCGCGAAGACCGGGAAATCGCACTCGAGGAGGTTACGGACTTCCTGCGCGAGAAGGACCTGGCGGTGTTTAAATTGCCGGAGCGGATGTACCGCTTCGAAGCCCTGCCTCGCAACGTCACGAACAAGGCCATGCGCAGCGAAGTGCGTGAGCAAGCCCTCGGATTACGGGAAGGAGCATAGCGATATGACTGGCGAAGTATTTGTTCTGGGGGGCGCCCAAAGCGATTTCGCGCGGAACATGGAACGCGAGGGCAACGGGATGTTCGACCTGTTCCGTGAAGTGGCCGAGGCCTCGTTTGCGGCCACCGGTGTCGAACCCGCCGAAGTGGACACCGCGCATGTCGGCAATTTTGTGGGCGAACTGTTCACCGGGCAAGGTCAGCTCGGCGGGTTCTTCGGCCATGTTCACCCCGATCTGGCCGGCGTTCCGGCATCGCGGCACGAGGCCGCCTGCGCGTCGGGCAGCATCGCTATCTTGGCCGCAACGGCGGAAATCGAGGCCGGACGCTACGATCTGGCGCTCGTGCTCGGCATCGAGCTCATGCGCAATGTACCCGGGCAGACGGCGGCGGAGCATCTGGGCGCGGCAGCATGGGTCGGGCAGGAAGCGAACGAGGCTCGCTATCTATGGCCCTGGATGTTCTCCAAGGTGGAGGAAGAGTACGAGAAGCGTCACGGAATCGACCGTGCCCATCTGCGCGCGATCTCGGAAAACAACTTCGCCAATGGCAAGCGAAATCCCAATGCGCAAACGCGCGGCTGGGCGGTCACCGATGAGCATTTGGGAGAAAATGACGAGGTGAACCCGCGCATCGAAGGCCGGTTGCGCAAATCCGATTGCGGTCAGGTGACCGATGGGGCCGCGGCGATATTTCTCGCCTCGCGCGCCTACGCAGAAAAATGGGCGAAGCGTCGCGGCATTCCGCTGGAATCCGTGCCGCGGATCAAGGGGTGGGGCCACACCACCGCACCGCTCATGTATCAGCGCAAAGTCAATGACAGCGAGGGACAGCCTTATGTTTTCCCCTTCGTCCGCAAGGCCATGATGGATGCGCTGGGTCGCGCCAGCCTGGCAGATGTCTATGCGTGCGACGGTGTCGAAGTGCACGATTGCTTCTCGATAACCGAATATATGGCGATCGACCATTTCGGGATCACACCGCCGGGTGAAAGCTGGCGCGCGATCGAGGATGGCACCATCGCTCTTGGCGGGAAATTACCGGTCAACGCATCGGGCGGGCTGATCGGAACCGGCCATCCGGTGGGCGCGACGGGCGTTCGGATGATGCTCGATAGCTGGCGGCAGGTCACCGGCAATGCCGGAGACTACCAGATCGATGGCGCGCGCAACATCGCGACCTTCAATGTCGGCGGCAGCGCTACGACCGCGTGCAGCTTCGTTGTCGGAGTCTGATGGGTGGAGGGAGTATTCATTCACGACGCGCTTCGTACCCCGCGCGGAAAAGCGAAAGAAGGCGGTGGGCTTGCCGCTCTCAGTCCGCAGGAGCTCGTCCGCCAGCAGATCGATGCCCTGGAGCAGCGTTGCGGCACACATGCACGCGCTCCCGATTCCCTCATGCTCGGCTGTGTTGGCCAGGCCGATGACCAGGGCGGACATATCGCGCTCATCGCCAAGCTGCATGCGGGGCTGCCTGACGATACCGCCGCTATCTCGCTCAACAATTACTGCGCTTCGGGCCTGACGGCGATCGGGCAAGGAGCCAGCCTGGTCGCGAGCGGGCAAGCCCATGGCGTGCTCGCCGGCGGCGTCGAATGCATGAGCCGCGTTCCCTTCTTGGGGGACAGAGCGGCCTATTACATCGATACATCCCTTCAGATCCGGGCGCGCTATATTCCGGTAGTGCTGGCAGCGGACCGATTGGCCAATGCCGAGGGGATCGAGCGGGACGAACTCGACGCCGTTG
>CAMYIQ010000202.1 GCA_947258465.1 uncultured Erythrobacter sp. | reverse complement strand
GCGACCAATGATGGTGCCTGTTTCTGCTGTTCTATAAGTCGTGAACAAACCGCAGTTTCTGGTTCCCTTAGCCAGACTGTAGAATGACTGATATTGGTGCACGAAGCGGCCGCTCAAATCCCGAAATCCAGCGTCTTGCTCTTGCTCCGGGTCAGCTCCTTCTCGGCCTTGTTAGCCTCTTCCGGTTTCAGCTGATCGACTCCGCTACCTTTCGCTGCAGTAGACTTCACGCTTCCCGTGACCTCGAGGGCCGACGCCTTCTCGCCCTTGTTTCGGGCAACGGCCGCTCCGAGCTTTTCCGCATTGTCGACCACCAGCGTCAGATGGTCGCGAAGCCTCGTGACCGTCACCATGAAGGTCTTCTGGTTCGACAGATTGCGCTCGGAGCTGGTCATCACCGCGATACCGCGATCCGATGTCAGGCCCTGCGCCATGTGCGCGTTGAGCGCATAAGCGAGGTCGATCCGCTTGAGCATCGGATCGTCCCTCTTCAATTCGACCTGGTCGCCCTGGGAGGTTTCGAAGGTGATCTTGCCGCCTGCTATTGCCACCACTCTGGCCTGGTCGGCGTTGAACAGACCGCGCCGGTGATCATTGCGGGTCCAGCGGATCCGGTCGCCTTCGTGGATTTCGAGTTTGCGCGGTTCGAGCAGCGTCAGATTTTCGTCACCCTTCCCCGCTTTGATCCGCGCAGGATCGAACCGGAACCGCTTGCCACGCTTGTCCTCGACCTCCACCAGCCTCCCTTTCCGGTCCTGTCCGAGAACGCGATACTCACCAACGGAAAGGCCGAGAGCCTGCTGCTTCCTGGAGATCTCGAGCACCTGTCCTGCCCGGTAGGCCGGGAGATGCCGTAGCTCTTCCCTGGTCGCGTTCACGCGGTCAAGGACATCAAGCTTCATCATGCCCGGGCCGATCTCGCGATTGGCGAGGAGGCCCTGCTGGACCGCTGCGTTGACCGCGGAACGAATTGCGCGTCCCGAAGCGTAGATCGAAGTACGGGCGCGGGTTTCCTTGTCGAGTGCCAGCCAGGTTTCAGCGGCGACCTGCGCGCCATCGCCCTTGGCCTCGACGGTGTGCGACTTCAGATGGCGAAGTGCGTTGCGCACGTCGCCTGCCTGGGCTGATGCCTGCGCTTCGCGCACGACCGGGTCTCGGGCGCGCAGGTTCGTAGCCATTTCTGCGCGCGCGATCCCTGCCCGCTGAAGCAGTGCGAACGGCTTGCCCGCGTCGACCGCGCCCAGCTGTTTGCGGTCTCCTATAAGGACCAGTCGATGAACGCCTGCGAGATTGGCGAGGCGAACGAGCTTCTCCTTGTCCTCGTTCGAGACCATCGAGGCCTCATCGAGTACCAGCACATGATCCTTGAGGCTCGCCTGCGCTTCGGTGCGCAGTGCGACATTGCCCGGATCGCCGAGCAGCTTTGTCCAGCCTCGGAGAAAGCGCGCCAGCGTCTGCGAGCCGATCCCGGTTTCGCGCTCAAGCATCTGGACGAGGGTATTCTGGATCGCAAGGCCGATAACCGGGTGTCCTTCATCGCGCAGCACCTCGGCGACAGGCTTCAAGACACTGCTTTTACCGGCCCCTGCGATGCCCTGGATCGCGATCGTCCGATCCTTTGACGTGAGGATCAGCTCCGCCGCCGCCAATTGCCCCTCATTGAGCCGGAACCCCTGCCCCGTGGCCGCGGCCGCCTGGACAGATGCGGCGGCCTTTTGCGGTTCAATCGCCGGCGAACTGTTGCCCTTTCCGGCGGCGACCTCGGACAAGATCCGTTGTTCGGTCACGACGGCTTCGCGCGATGCAAGCCAGCCCTTGTGCTCGCCCTTGCCCGAAATCAGGTCACCTGAACGCACCAAAGCCCTAGTCCGCTTCTCGACATCGGCAATCGTGGCCGGCAGCCCGAAATCGAGCGCGGCCTTGTAAAGCGCGGTGCGCTCGAACGCTGCTTCGCGCTGCGAGAGGTGGCGAATTGCCGAAGCAACAGCCTGCGCTGCGGCGATAGTCTGGCGGTCCTGCTTTAGCACCGATGGTGGCACCAGGGGATCGGCAGGATCACCTCTCACATGCGCGGCAAAGCGACTGAGCCATGCCCGCCCACGCTCGACCAGCGAGCCGATCCGCGTGGCTTCCATGCTTTGCCCGAGCGCATTTGTCCGTGCGCGATCGACCAGCGGCGTAAGGTCGAGCCCGATCGATTGGGCGGTCTCGCTCCACTGTTTGCCGAGGGTCGCGCGGTCCTCGATTTCCTCCTTGCTCGCGCGGGTATCGAGCGCAGCGATGCGGCCGGCTTCGAGGCCCGGACCGCGCCGCGCCTCGAGCACTTCCTTGCGGCGTGTCGAAAACGCCATGATCTGCTCGCGCGAAATCCCGCGCGCCTCGAAATTGCCGTGCTTGAGCACCGGACCCGGCTCGTAGCCAAGCTTTTCGACGGCGACGCGAAAGCGCGCCATTGCTATCGAGTTGAGCGTGGTATTGAGCTGCCACAGGCGATCGTTCTTGAGCGTTCGCCACTTGCCGTCCTTCCCTTGCGTGACGTTGGCGATGACCGCGTGGAAGTGGAGATTGGGCTCCTGGTTGCGGTTGGTGTCATGCTGGAACAGGCCGACAGCGAGATTGCCTGTCGCCTGAGTGACCATCTTGCCCTTCTCGACTATCCGGGTCTCGGCCGCGTTCTTTTCGGCCCATTGCAGCGCCTCGACGACGGCTTCGCGGTAGGCAGCGATGATCCGTTCGTCCTTCCCGACAAGCGCCAGAAGCGACCAGCTCTTGGGCACAGAGAAGGAGAGATCGGTCCCGGGCCGGTGCGCCTGTCCGGGATTGCCGACGCTGCTGCCGTCGGGCAGCTCGCCGCGCAGCAACGCGTCGAACGCCTTAGCCTCGACCTTGCCCTCAAGACCTAGGCGTTTGGCGCCGCCGCCGATCCATTGACCCGAGCGATCGGCATCGGCGCTGGCGTAGTAATTGTCGGAGGCGAAGTAGCTTGCCGCCGCCGTTGGCGAGCGGACATTGGCGACGGAAAGCATGGGGCAGGATCACCTTTCGTAAGCCCTCCCCCTCATCTGGTCGGCGTCACATTTCGGGATCGTAGTCGCCGAGATCATGGTCGTGGTCGTGATCGCGGTCAGCACCCTTCCCTTGCTTCGCAGCGCCGCCCAGGAGCGATTTCTGCTGCTCCTCCTGCATCTTCTGGTCGGCTTTGCCGCGGGCGTCCTGCGCTCGCTGATGGGTCGCAGGATCGGGAACGTCGGACCGCTTCGACGGTGCAGTTTCCCGCTCCCTGTCACGATCCTCGTCGGTCTTGGAGGCCAAGGGAAGCTCGGACTGGGCGGGCCGAGGTGGGGCAGGAAGCGCGCCCCTTTGTCCTCCATCGCGAGGGCTTCGCGCTTTGGTTTGTTCCGGCAGCGCCTGCTTGGCGCTTGTGGATCGGCGATCTCGGCCTGGTTCCTTTTGCTGGTCCTTGCGGGGCCTCTTTGCGGGACGATTGGACTGATCGTGCTTGTCCATCATCCGGCGCGGATCACCGTCATTGTCGCTCGTTTCGGAAGCTCTGGTTGGCTGTGTCATGGTTCCCGCATCGCCGCTTGCGGACGCTGCCCTTTTTGGCATCTTGGGGATCTCTCGGGCGATGAAACCTTCTGCTACCCGGGGCCAATTTCGAGGCTGCAAGACGACCGGCGCCGCGGGAAATCCTTCAGGAAACTTGATGAAGCCGTGGAGGTTCTTGAGCCTCATCAGCTCGTCGGGAAGCAGCAGCGGGACCACCTGACGCCGCGGCGTAAGACTGACCGCATCGCGGGCGTTGTTGTAGCCGTAGCTGTAGCCTTCCTCCATCTCGCGAACCTCGCGGTGACCGATGACATCGGAACACCAGGTGGCGGTTTCGCGGTCGGCGGTACCGAGGATCAGCTTGGTGCGGGCGAGCGACGACAGGGTCATCGCCATGTTCTCACCGTAAACGTCCTTGAGCTTGGCAAAGGCATGGATGCCTGTCACGATCGCACCCCCGAAATTGCGCGCGGTCTGGAGGCCCTTCTCGAGCGAAGGCAGGCGGTGCAGCGCACCCAATTCGTCGATCAGGAACCACAGTCTGAGGTCCCGCGAACGCTCGCCCGCCATCAGCGTGTTGATCGATGTATCGAGCCACAAGGTGAGCAGCTGCGATAGCACGCTCATGTCGATGTAGCGCGCCGAGAGGAACAGGATCGAGCCGGGTTTTGCCGCCCCGTTTACCCATTCGCGGACCGAAAAGGGCACGCCCTCTTCGGGAAGCATCTGCAGCGCCTTGGCGTTGACGTTGAACACCGCGCGCACCGATTCCGCCATGCGTGCGGCGCTTGGCGTGCTGATCGGTCCCGCCATTGTGTCTTCGAGCAGCTGGTGCAGGTCGGAAAGATCGGCATTCATCAACTCGTGCGCGAGCGCGGCATTGGTGCCCCTTCCAGCCTCGGCGAGCTTGAGGCAGGTCTCGACGAACAGCGTGCGCGCAGCGAGCATCCAGAACTGTTCTGCGCCGCCACCATCATGAGGAACCAGGGACTCCGCCGCCGCATGGAATTCGGCGCGGGTCGTGCAATCGTTGAACACGCTCCATGCCGGACAGCGCGCGTCGAGCGGGTTCAGGATGATGTCGCGTTCGGGCTCGTAGAAGGTCTCGATGAAGGCCCCGGTCAGGTCGAAGATGACCGCGCGCTCGCCCCGTTGCCGGATCTCGTTCGCCAGCTCGGTAAGCACCACCGTCTTGCCCGTCCCGGTCGTGCCGACCAACATCGCGTGGCTCTGCTCGAGCCGCCAGGGCCAGCTGACACGGGCGAGATGGGCGGGAGCATAGAAGCCTGCATCGCGAAGGTAAGTGGAGCCCGCAAGTCGCCATTTCCAGCCCATAGTTTCGCCATATTCGCGCGAACGCGCATCGCGGTTGTGCCGTTCGATCTCGCGCTTCAGTTCGGAGAGGGTTGCCAGCTCCGCGCCGCGTACATGCTTCTTCTGCTTCGAGCGCTCACCGAAGCGCTCGGCGACCCACCAAAAGAGCAGGAAAAGGGGGGCAAGGATCAGTGCGGCAAGCCAGAGCGCGCCGACAGCTGTCGACCGGAAAAGCGTAACTGCCTCGCGCATTGGCGGGTAGTCCGTGACTACCGAAATGGGGAAAGCGACCATGCTGCCATCGGCCAGCTTGAGGTTCACGAGCTTGTCGGGATCGAACTCCATGAAGGCATATGCCGAAGAGTAGACATGCATCCACAGCAGGTAGATCTGGTGGTCGTCGAGCGCCCCGCTCACTTCCCAGTAGAGGAGGCCCACGGCGACCAGAATTGTGACGATCAGCGGCCCCTTGAGACCGGCCGCAAACATGAAACCGAAGTGGCCAAGGAGCTGGCTGCCGCGGGTGAAGTTGACGAGATTATGCTTCATCGTCGCCTCCCTGCGGCCGGGGTGCAACGATCCCGAGGCGCTCCAACCGACGCTGGTAGGCAGCGACCGTTTTCTCGCGCAGATCGGCATGCGGATGGTGCGTAAGCAGGGCGTCGAGCGCGACAGTGATGAAGATATTCTGGCGCACCGGATCGGTCGCCGGAGTCCTCAGGTCGGCTTCGGTCGCGCGGTGCCAGGCTTCAAAGATGCAGTCGCCAATGACGATGCTCGCGCTGACCCTGCGCTCGTCGGATTGTTTCCTGATCCATTCGGCGATCAGGGGCGTGACATAGGTCACGAACCGGTGGTGTCTTTGCATTTTTCCAAGTTCCTTGTGTTCAAAGAACCTGGCTCACCCTTCGAAAGGCAAGTGCCACTCT
>CAMYIQ010000201.1 GCA_947258465.1 uncultured Erythrobacter sp. | reverse complement strand
GAATTGCCGCGCCGATGATGCAGATCCACACGGTCGCGGCCGGCGGCGGGTCGATTTGCCAGTTCGACGGCGGTCGTTTCCGCGTCGGCCCCGAAAGCGCGGGCGCCGATCCCGGCCCGGCCTGCTATCGCACGGGCGGGCCGCTGACGGTGACCGACTGCAACCTGTTTTTGGGCCGGATCGATCCCGCTTTCTTCCCCTCCGTCTTCGGCCCTGAAGGAGATCGGCCGCTCGATCCGCATGCCTCGCGGACCCGGCTCGAGGAAGTCGCCGCCACGCTGTCCGATCCCCGATCGCTGGAGGAAATCGCCGAAGGGTTCCTCGCCATCGCTATCGACAGTATGGCGAACGCCATACGCAAGATCAGCGTGGCGCGCGGGCATGACGTGACGACCTATGCGCTCGCCTGCTTCGGCGGGGCGGGCGGCCAGCATGCCTGCCGCGTCGCCGATGCGCTGGGTATGGAGACAGTGCTGGTCCATCCGCTGGCGGGGATATTGTCCGCCTACGGCATCGGCCTTGCCCCCGTAAAGGTCATCCGCGAGGTCAGCATCGTGCGCGGGCTGGACGAGGGATTGTCCGCCGAATTGGACATTCTCGAGCGCGAGGCACGCAGTGCCCTGCGCGATCAACAAATAGCGGACGAAGCCATCGAGATCGAATGCCGTGCCCGATTACGGTTCGAGGGCAGCGACAGCTTCCTCACGGTCGAGTACGGCGACCGGGAAGCGATGGATCGCGCCTTTCGTGCGCTGCATCTTCAGCGCTTCGGTTACTCCGATGACGACGCGAAAATCATCGTCGAGGCGCTTAGCGTCGAGGCGAGGGGATCGTCGGGCGGTCTCGGGGCGGCCCGGGCCGAGCCGATGGCCGTCATGGGCGAGGCTTCTGGCACCTGGCCCACGGTGGAGCGCGTCGCCTTGACACGGGGCGCTCCGATCGATGGTCCGGTGCTGGTGGTTGACGCCGCATCGACCACCGTGGTCGAACCTGGCTGGAGGGCCTGCCTGGCCGAGGAAGGCAGCCTTGTGCTGACCCGTACCGAGGCGGTCCACCGAGAGCGTGCTGCGGGCACGCAAGTCGATCCCGTCAGGCTGGAAATTTTCAACAATCTGTTCATGGCGATCGCCGAAGAAATGGGCGTGGTCCTCCAGTCGACCGCGACTTCGGTCAACATCAAGGAGCGGCTCGACTTTTCCTGCGCGCTGTTCGATGCGGACGGCGCGCTGATCGCCAATGCGCCGCATATCCCGGTCCATCTCGGCAGCATGGGCGACAGCATCGTGCAGGTGATCGAGACCCGCGGGGAACGGCGCGACGGGCGCGGCTTCCGGCGCGGCGACGCCTATGTCCTCAACGATCCCTATCGCGGCGGCACGCACCTGCCCGACATTACCGTGATCGTGCCGGTCTATTTCGGCGAGGATGGCGCGGAGCCGGACGCCTTCGTCGCCGCGCGCGGGCACCATTCGGACATTGGCGGCATCGCGCCCGGATCGATGCCGCCCGAAAGCCGCACGATCGAGGAAGAGGGCGTCCTGATCGACAATGTCCTGCTGGTCGATGAAGGGCGTTTTCGCGAAGCGGAAATGCGCGAACTTCTGGCTGCGGCAGACCATCCGGCGCGCAAGCCCGATCGCAATATCTCCGATCTACGCGCCCAGCTAGCCGCCTGCACGCGCGGGATGGAGCTGCTGCAATCGGCCGCCCGCGATCAGGGCAGCGAGGTCGTCACGGCCTATATGGATCACGTCCTCGCCAATGCCGAGGAAAGCGTGCGCCACCTGCTTGGCAGGCTGGACGATGGCGAATTCGTCTATCCGATGGACAATGGCGCAAGCGTGCAGGTTGCAATCCGGATCGATCGGGCCAGCCGTTCCGCCGTGTTCGATTTTACCGGAACGAGCGATCAGCTATCCGACAATTTCAACGCGCCGAAATCCATTACGCGCGCGGCGGCGCTGTATGTCCTGCGCACGCTGATCGACGATGCGATCCCGATGAACGACGGTTGCCTGCGCCCGGTCGAACTGATCGTGCCCGAAGGCTCCATGCTCAATCCGAAGCCCGGCGCGGCAGTGGTGGCGGGCAATGTGGAAACGAGCCAGGTCGTCACCGATGCGCTCTTCGCCGCGACCGGCCGGCTGGCGCCGAGCCAAGGGACGATGAACAATTTCACCTTCGGCAATGAGGCGCACCAGTATTACGAAACGATCTGCGGCGGTTCGGGCGCGGGCATCGACCATGACGGCACCAGCGCCGTTCAAACGCACATGACCAATTCGCGGCTGACCGATCCCGAGATCCTGGAAACGCGGCTGCCGGTTCGGGTCGATAGCTTTGCCATAAGGCACGGCTCGGGCGGCGACGGCGCGTATCGTGGAGGCGACGGGGTGGAGCGGCGCCTGACCTTCCTCGAGCCGATGCGGGCCAACATGCTCGCCAACCGGCGCAAGATCGCGCCCAAGGGCATTTGCGGCGGCGGCGATGCGGCGCCCGGTCGCAACTGGGTCGAGCGGGCGGACGGATCGCGCGACGATCTGGCGGCAACCGGATCGGCGGACATGCGACCCGGTGATGCTTTCGTCATCCTGACCCCGGGCGGAGGCGGCCTCGGCCCTCCCCGCCCGGATCAGGACGCGTAATCAGACGGCCGCGTCGCGCTTGACCGTGATGACCTGCGGATAGGTGAATTCCTTGAGCCCATCCAGGCCGTATTCGGCACCCACGCCCGATTGCTTGTGCCCACCAAAGGGTGAGAAGGGCGACAAGTGCATGAATTCGTTGATCCACACGGTGCCGGTTTCAAGCTGTTCGGCGATCTCCACGCCCTTGTCGGTATCCTTGGTCCACACCGCCCCGGCAAGGCCGTATTCCGAATTGTTCGCGCGTTCGATCACTTCGTCGACTGAATCGAATTTCAGCAGCGGCATGACCGGGCCGAACTGTTCCTCGGCCACGATCCGCGCATCTTCGGGCGGGTTGTCGAGGATCGTGATCGGCACGTAATAGCCCGTGCCCGAAGGGTCCTTGTCGCCGCCGGTGAGGAATTGGTAGCCATTGTCCTTGGCGTCCTGGATCAGCTCCAGCACCCGCTCGTACTGCTTCTTGTTTTGGATTGGGCCGACGCCCGTTCCTTGCTGCGATCCGTCGCCCACCACCACGGTCTTGGCATACTCGGCGATTGCCTTGGACAGATCGTCGTAGATGTCCTTGTGGATATAGACCCGCTTGGCGGCGATGCAGACCTGTCCGGCGTTGGAGAAGCTCGACCAGAAGAGCTGTTCGGCCACTTTCTCGACATCGGCATCGGGCAAGACGATCGAGGCATCGTTGCCGCCAAGTTCGAGCGTGATGCGCTTCAGGTCTCCGCTCGCGCCTTCCATGATCTTCTTCCCCGTAGCGGTCGAGCCGGTGAAGGTGATCTTGTCGATATCCGGATGCTCGGTGAT
>CAMYIQ010000200.1 GCA_947258465.1 uncultured Erythrobacter sp. | reverse complement strand
TGTTCTGCCGCTTCAAGGACTGGCGCCGCGTCGCCACCCGCTTCGACCGCAATATCAAGACCTTCATGGCAACCATCGCCATCGCAGCCTTCGTCACGTGGTGGCTCTAATGAGTCCGGACCCTAATCAGCGCAAACCCCGCCCGACCGGATTTGGTGGTATAATACTATGAAGAATATAACTTCTTTATTAAGCCATGCGGTGATGGAACTGCGGCCCGCAGGCGAAATGGCTGGGCTTGGGATGGCCCAACCTTTCACTCTGGATTGGTGAGAAACGCCAAGGCTCGAAGGGACATCGGCTTTTCCAGGGCAAATCCAGCGCTGTCTCCTTTCAACCAGCGGATGGTCGCATTCGGGAATATCGCTCCGCACACTTCTATGGTGCACAGGCAGCCCGCGGGTATCGGTTCGTCGAGTGCAATGCACAGCCCCTTCTGAGCGATGTTGAGCGCGGCAGCATCGATCCGGCGTCCACAGACGAAAACCGATGCCGAATGTTCGAACGGGATGCGCACCGAGCGATAGGGGAACCCGGCATTCGCACCGATATCGCAGGGTGCATCGTTCATCAGCCCGAACCGCATACCGTCTACCCAGACGACCGTGGCCGTCACGAACGCCCTGCTACTCCAGCGATAGCGCACGGGTTGCCCCGGCGTGAGCGGTATCACCCCCTCGAAACCGCAGCCATACTCCGAAATGTCCTTCATGGTCGCCAGATAGGCTTTGCCCTCGGCCTCGATGCAGGCCGGCCTGAATATGCGAATACTGCGATCTTTTCGGCGCCGCTCCGGCGTTAAAGCCGGTTGCGAACCGATCGCCATGTTCGACAAACCCCTGGGTGCCGAATTCCTCATCCATCCTGCCTAGCGGCGGGGGATTAAGCGACCTCCAAGCCGGATATTGAGATATCGCTATGTGACGGAAGAGGGTTTTTTAACCACGCGGCTCGACGGATGGGGCGCTGCCCCAACCCGGATGGCCCAAAGCCCGACTATGTCCCAGGCCTGCCACGCGCCGCACATCCACCGGATGAAAAGCGGTATTCCAGGATCGAGGGCATGAAGGAAAATGGCGGAGACGGAGGGATTCGAACCCTCGATACCCGTTACCAGGTATGGCTCCTTAGCAGGGAGCTGGTTTCAGCCACTCACCCACGTCTCCGCTGACGCATCGGCTGCGAGGGGCGCGCTATAGCCATGGCCCTGCATGCCATCAAGGGGGCTTTTGCGCATTGTCGCGGGTATTCTTGAGGCGCGACCAGCAACTCGCTTCGCCGCATTTTCGATTCGGTTCATCGCCGTTTCATTGCTGCGTCGCTCAAAGGGGATTCTTCTCGACGCGCAGTTGTCTGCGCAGAGGCCGCCGACACGAAGGGATCGATGATGAAATGCACACGTAATCTGCCGCGCTTGGGCCTCGTGCTGGCCGCCTTTGGCCTCGGCGTAAGCCCGCTGGCAGCGCAGGTCGAAACGATCGATCCCGACACTGCGATCGATGGCGATCTGGTGGAGCAACCGGGCGACCAGCCGGTTTACGGCGAACCGGAAGAAACCGCCACTTATACGGCGGAACCCGATACGACAGCCTCCGTCGAAAGCTATCCCGAGCAGCCCGAACAGCCGCAGTGGTCCGAGCAATCCGCGGAGGAAGCCGCCAGCGAGGCGATCGATAGCGCTGCGGTCGACGATCCCGACACGACCTATCGCGAAGACGACCTCATCGGAGCGGCCGAAGGTGTATTCGGCAAGGGTGCGGAAGGGGTCGCCAAGATGGTTCGCAAACTGCTCGCCGAACAGGGCGAGCCCAATGCCTATATTGTCGGTCGCGAGGCGGGCGGCGCCTTCATCGTCGGCGCGCGCTACGGTTCGGGCACGCTGTATCACAAGGTCGAAGGCGAGCAGCCCGTCTATTGGACCGGGCCGTCGATCGGCTTCGATGCCGGGGCCAATGCGGGCAGCACCTTCGTGCTGGTCTACAACCTTTACGATAGCGAGGAGCTCTACGAGCGCTATCCGGCAGGGGAGGGGCAAGCCTATGTGATCGGCGGCCTCACCGCGAGCTATATGCGCAAGGGCGATGTCGTGCTGATCCCGATCCGCATGGGGGCGGGGCTCCGACTCGGGATCAATGCCGGCTACATGAAGTTTTCGAAGAAGCAGCGCTGGCTGCCATTCTGAGGCGAAAGCCTCCCTTCGGGGCGCGCAACCAGAAATCTGGAACGCATTAGGGGCCGTGACAGGATTTCCTGTTGCGGCTCCATCCATATCGGGCAATGAGGCGCGCATGCTTGACCAACTCGAAGCCCAGTCACCCGACGCGCTGCTCGCGCTTATCAAGATGCACGCCGAAGACCCGCGCGAGGACAAGATCGACCTCGGCGTGGGTGTCTATCGCACGAATGACGGCGCTACGCCGGTTTTCCGCGCTATCAAGGCGGCGGAGCAGCGGCTGGTCGATACGCAGGATTCCAAGAGCTATCTCGGGCCGGAAGGCGATACCGGCTTCGTCCACGCGCTGAAGCCCTATATCTTCGGCAAGAACGCCACCATGGGCGGGCGTATCGAGGGTATGCAGACTCCCGGTGGTACCGGCGCGGTACGCCTTGCCGTGGCGCTGGCCAAGGCGGCAGGCGTCACGCGCATCCATCTCGGTGTGCCGAGCTGGCCCAACCACGCACAGATCCTGCAGGATGTGGGGGTCGAGACCACCACCTT
>CAMYIQ010000199.1 GCA_947258465.1 uncultured Erythrobacter sp. | reverse complement strand
TCAAGGCGGCGCCCGCGCTGGCCAAACAGCAGGCCTGGCGCAGCGTCTATTCGATGGTCTCGAGCTATGTCGAAAACGAGAAGCTACGCGAGGCGCTGAGCTTTCATACGCTGCTGGTCGGCGGCAACCCGATGAAGACCAGCAGCATCTACGCGCTGATCCACAAGCTGGAAAAGGATGGCGGCGTATGGTGGGCCAAGGGCGGGACCAACCGTCTGATCGCCGGCATGGTTCGACATTTCGAGCGCATCGGCGGGACCGTGCGGCTGCACGATCCGGTGGTTCACATCCACACGCTGGGCAAGCATGTGACCGAGGTGGAAACGCATTCGGGCTGGCGCGAACGCTTCGATGCGATCGCCAGCAATGCCGACATCATGCACAGCTACAAGGACCTGCTTGCCGGATCGAAGCGCGGCGCGGATTACGCCCGCAGCCTGTCGCGCAAGAGCTTCAGCCCCAGCCTGTTCGTGGTCCATTTCGGGATCGAGGGGACCTGGCCGGGCATCCCGCACCACATGATCCTGTTCGGGCCGCGCTATAAGGGCCTGCTCGAAGACATTTACGATCACGGCGTGCTGCCGCAGGACTTCTCGATCTATCTCCACCACCCGACGGTGAGCGACGCCAGCATGGCGCCCGAGGGCATGAGCACCTTCTACGCGCTGGTGCCCGTGGCCCATATGGGCAAGCTGGCGGTCGACTGGGAAGAAATGGGTCCGCTGCTCGAGAAACGCATTCTCGACGAGCTGGAGCGGCGCCTGATCCCCGATATCCATTCGCGGATCGTGACCAAGTTCCACTATGCCCCGCGCGATTTCGCGATGGACCTCAACGCCCACATGGGCAGCGCCTTCAGCCTCGAGCCGGTGCTGACGCAGAGCGCCTGGTTCCGCGGGCACAATCGCGACGATGTGCTTGACAATTTCTACCTCGTCGGTGCTGGGACGCATCCCGGCGCCGGTATCCCCGGCGTGGTAGGCAGCGCAAAGGCGACTGCCGGACTTATGCTGGAGGATCTGGCGGTATGAGCCGCGACATGAAAAGACTTGCCATATACTGCGGATCGGCGTCGCCGGATGACCCGCGCTATATCCAACTCGCTTACGATGTCGGCCAGGGGCTTGCCCGAAACGGGATCGGCGTCGTCTATGGTGGCGGCCGGCTGGGCCTGATGGGCGCCACCGCGCGCGGCGCACTGGAAGCGGGCGGCGAAGTGATCGGCGTCATTCCCGATGCGCTGGCGCATTCCGAAGTCGCCAATCACGATTGCACCGAGCTTTACACCGTCGGCGGCATGCATGAACGCAAGCAGCGCTTCACCGACTTGTCCGACGGGTTCATAACCATTCCCGGCGGCGTCGGCACGATGGATGAGTTGTGGGAGGCCATGAGCTGGGCACAATTGGGCTATCACAACAACCCCGTCGGCCTGCTCAACGCTTTCGGCTTCTACGACGAATTGATCGCCTTCAATCGCAAGATGGCCGATGTCGGTTTCGTCCGCCCCATCCACCAGGCCATTCTGGTCCACGATACCACTCTCGAAGGTCTGCTCGAGCGGATGGCTGCCTACGAGCCGCACACCCCGATCTTTCAGATGAAGGCCGACGACCTCTGAACAGGCCCCGCCCTCTCGCCCCGTCGCGCTATCTGCGGCCCACCCCGGCCAGGGCCGGCGGCGGGCGGGACCGGGCCATGCTGGTCGAAAAATCGCTCGATTCGATCGAGCAGGGCTCGCACAGCTTCGCCGCCGCCTCGAAACTGTTCGACAAGGCCACGCGCGAACGCAGTTGGCTGCTCTATGCCTGGTGCCGCCGCTGCGACGATATCGCCGACAATCAGGACAAGGGCGGTCCGCTGGGAGACCAGGGCACCCCCAAGGATGCGGAGGACCGGGTGCAGGCGCTGCGCGTGCTGACCAAGCGCGCCTTCGAGGAACAGCCGACCGCCGATGCGGCTTTCGATGCTTTCGGTCTGGTCGCCCACGAATGCGGGCTGACGCTGGAAGAAGCGAACGACGTCATTGCCGGTTTCGCGCTCGATGCCACGCGCTGGAGCCCCACGACCGAAACGGACATGCTGCGCTATTGCTATCACGTGGCGGGCGCGGTCGGCATCATGATGGCCCGGATCATGGGCGTGCCGCGGGACGATGGCGAAACGCTCGACCGGGCCTGCGACCTCGGGCTGGCATTTCAGATCGCCAATATCGCGCGCGATATCGTGGAAGATGCGCAGGCCGGGCGCTGCTATCTGCCCAAGGTCTGGCTCGACGAGATGGGCTGGGAACAGGGCGAGCATGCGCTACCCGAAAACCGTTTCAAGCTTGCCAGCTTGATGCCCCGCATGATCGCGCTGATGGAAAAGCACGAAGCCGCTTCCAAACTCGGCGCCAAACGGCTGCGGTTCCGCCAGCGCTGGGCCGTGCTCGCCGCCGCACGCATCTATGGCGCGATCGGGCGCAAAGTCCTCACGCGCGGGCAAATCGCATGGGACACGCGCACACGGGTGAGCGGGCCGGAAAAGCTGTGGCACATCGTCGCCGCTTTCGGTGAGGCGGTCTGGAACCGCCCCAGCGGCCCGCAAGAGCCGATCATGTGGAGCCGCCACGATTTCCGTCCCGTCGCCGGGTGGTAGCTGCACGATTCCGTTCGTAAAGAGCGGAGCGCGAAGGCGCGCAGTCGAGATACTAGCTGCCACGGTGCCTCGACTACGCTCGACACGAACGGTTTTCTTTTCGTGCTCGGCGGACTAACCCGCCCCCATGATTGCAAAGCTCCTGATCGCCAATCGCGGCGAAATCGCCTGCCGCATCATCCGCACCGCGCGCGAGATGGGTATCGCCACCGTCGCAGTCTATTCCGATGCCGACGCCAAGGCGCTCCACGTGCGCAGCGCGGACGAGGCCGTGCATATCGGTCCCTCTCCTGCTGCGGAGAGCTATCTGGTAGGCGAGAAGATCATCGCCGCAGCCAAGCAGACCGGCGCCGAAGCGATCCATCCCGGCTACGGATTCCTGTCGGAGAATGCGGGCTTCGCGCAGGCGGTCATCGACGCTGGCCTCATCTGGGTCGGCCCGAAGCCGTCGAGCATCGAGGCGATGGGCCTCAAAGACGCCGCCAAGAAGCTGATGCGCGAGGCGGGCGTGCCGGTGACACCCGGCTATGAGGGCGAGGATCAGTCGGTCGAGCGCCTCAAGTCCGAAGCCGACGCCATTGGTTACCCGGTGCTGATAAAGGCTGTCGCCGGCGGCGGCGGCAAGGGCATGCGCAAGGTCGATGCCGCGGAGGATTTCGAAGCGAGCCTCGAAAGCTGCCGGCGCGAGGCCAAGGCCAGCTTCTCCAATGACGAGGTGCTGCTGGAGAAGTGGATCACCTCGCCGCGCCATATCGAGGTGCAGGTCTTCGGCGATGCCCATGGCAATGTCGTCCACCTGTTCGAACGCGATTGCTCGCTCCAGCGCCGTCACCAGAAGGTGATCGAGGAAGCCCCCGCCCCCGGCATGGACGAGGCCACGCGCGAGGAAATCTGCGCCGCCGCCGTGCGCGCGGCCAAGGCGGTCGATTACGAAGGCGCGGGCACGATCGAGTTCATCGCCGACGCCAGCGAAGGCCTGCGCGCCGACCGCATCTTCTTCATGGAGATGAACACGCGCCTGCAAGTCGAGCATCCGGTGACCGAGGAAATCACCGGGGTGGATTTGGTGGAGTGGCAGCTCCGCGTGGCGAGTGGTGAGCCGATTCCTCTCTCGCAGAAGGATCTAAGCATAAATGGTTGGGCCATCGAGGCACGGCTTTATGCGGAAGACCCGGCGGGCGGCTTTCTGCCCAGCACCGGCCGTCTCGATCACTTCGATCTGGGCGATTTCGGCCGCATCGAAACAGGCGTGGAGCCGAACGATTCCATCAGTCCGCATTACGACCCGATGATCGCCAAACTCGTCGCCAATGGCGAGACCCGCGAGGCGGCTATCGAGGAACTGGCGATGATGCTCGCCGGGGTCGAAGTTTGGCCGGTCAGAACCAACGCGGCTTTTCTGTTGCGCTGCGCGACCCATCCCGATTTTGTCGATGCGCGGCTCGATACCGGCTTTATCGCTCGCCACGAAGACAGCCTGATACCGGGAGAACCGGGCGAGGAGCACTGGCGGACGGCAGCGTTGTTCTGCCTTGAGGCTCAGAATGACAACACGCCGACCGGCCTGCGTCTTAATGCCGAGTCGAAAGTGGCGGTGTCTCTGGCCTATCGAGGTGAGCGACGGACGATCGATCTTGTCCAAAGCGGGCCGACCCTGCCCGCCTCCGGCATTGTGGATGGTGACAGGGTGGTTCTCTTCTCGGCCGGAGAGACCCACGAATTCGCCCTCAGCACGCGCGGTACCGGCCACGCCTCCGTCGCCGATGGTGCTATCCTTGCCCCCATGCCAGGCAAGGTCATCGCGGTCGATGTGGCCGAGGGTGACAGCGTCACCGCAGGCCAGCGGCTGATGGTGCTCGAGGCGATGAAGATGGAACACGCGCTCACCGCCCCGTTCGACGGGACCGTGACCGAGCTTTCCGCCAGCGAAGGCGGGCAAGTGCAAGTCGAGGCGGTGCTGGCGGTGGTGGAGCCGGTGGAGGAGTAATCTGCGTCTCCTCTCCTTTGGGGGAGGGGCAACGAGACTAGGCAGATTGCTGCCTATTCGAAGTTGGGTGGGGCCTTGCAGCGCACGTTGCGCGAGCAGCCCCCACCCCCTAACCCCCTCCCCTAAAGGAGAGGGGGAACGTAGGTGAGCTGGAAAAAAGAACTCGAAGAACTGCGTGCACGCGAG
>CAMYIQ010000198.1 GCA_947258465.1 uncultured Erythrobacter sp. | reverse complement strand
GCGGTGGTGAAACAATATCTGGAACAGGAATACCAGTCGCTGCAATCGGACGAGAGCGCCGATCCGCAGCCGACAGCGGGTTTTCAGCGCGTGATCCAGCGGGCCATCCTGCATGTTCAGTCTTCGGGCAAGGATACGGTAACCGGGGCCAATGTGCTGGTGGCACTGTTTTCCGAGCGCGATAGCTATGCGGTCTATTTCCTCCAGCAGCAGGATATGAGCCGTCTCGACGCGGTCAGCTTCATCAGCCACGGCATCGGCAAAGGCGGCAAGCAGATCGAGAACCGCCCGCCCGACGGCGCGGAGAACACCGAGACGCAGAGCGAGGACAAGCCCGGCGAAAAGGGCAAGAAGGAAACCGCGCTCGATCAGTTCACGGTCAACCTCAATAAAAAGGCCGAGGACGGGCGCATCGATCCGCTGATCGGTCGCGGACCCGAAGTCGACCGGACCGTCCAGATCCTCTGCCGCCGCAGCAAGAACAACCCGCTCTATGTCGGCGATCCGGGCGTGGGCAAGACCGCGATTGCCGAAGGTCTGGCGCGCAAGATCGTCGAAGGCGAAGTGCCCGAAGTGCTGCAGGACGCGATGATCTATTCGCTCGACATGGGCGCCCTGCTGGCGGGAACGCGGTATCGCGGCGATTTCGAGGAGCGGCTGAAGCAGGTGGTGAACGAACTCGAAGGCATGCCCGAGGCCATCCTGTTCATCGACGAGATTCACACGGTGATCGGTGCGGGCGCTACCAGCGGCGGGGCGATGGATGCCTCGAACCTGCTCAAGCCGGCGCTTTCCAGCGGTGCGATCCGCTGCATCGGTTCGACCACCTATAAGGAATTCCGCAACCACTTCGAGAAAGACCGCGCGCTGCTGCGCCGGTTCCAGAAGATCGACGTGAACGAGCCGACGGTGGAGGATACGATCAAGATCCTCAAAGGCCTGAAGACCGCGTTCCAGGATCACCACCAGGTCACCTATACGGCCGACGCGCTGAAAACCGCGGTGGAGCTTTCGGCGCGCTACATCAACGACCGCAAGCTGCCCGACAAGGCGATCGACGTGATCGACGAGGTCGGCGCGATGCAAATGCTGGTTCCACCCAGCCGCCGCAAGAAGAAGATCACCGCCAAGGAAATCGAGGCCGTGATCGCCACCATGGCGCGAATCCCGCCGAAATCGGTCAGCAAGGACGACAAAAAGGCGCTCGAGAATCTCGAACGCGATCTCAAACACGTCGTCTTCGGCCAGGACCCGGCGGTGCACAAACTGTCGACCGCGATGAAGCTCAGCCGTGCGGGTCTGCGCGATCCGGACAAGCCGATCGGCTCGTTCCTGTTCTCCGGCCCCACCGGCGTCGGTAAGACCGAAGTCGCGCGCCAGCTCGCCAGCATCATGGGCATCGAGCTCAAGCGCTTCGACATGTCCGAATATATGGAACGGCACAGCGTCAGCCGGTTGATCGGCGCGCCTCCGGGCTATGTCGGCTACGACCAGGGCGGCCTCTTGACCGATGCGGTCGACCAGAACCCCCACTGCGTCCTGCTGCTCGACGAAATCGAGAAGGCGCATCCGGACCTGTTCAACATCCTTTTGCAGGTCATGGATAATGGTCGCCTGACCGATCATCACGGCAAAACGGTCGATTTCCGCAACGTCGTTCTTATCATGACCACCAATGCCGGCGCAGCCGACATGGCGCGCCAGGGCATCGGCTTCGGCGATGTGAGCAAGGAAGACGCAAGCGAAGAAGCGGTGAAGCGGATGTTCACCCCTGAATTCCGCAACCGCCTCGATGCCATCGTGCCCTTCGGCTACCTCGGCAAGGAAACCGTCGCCCGCGTGGTCGACAAGTTCATTCTTCAGCTCGAACTCCAGCTTGCCGAGCAGAATGTGGATATCCAGTTCGACAAGGACGCGCGTGCCTGGCTGGCCGACAAGGGCTATGATCGCCTCTACGGCGCCCGTCCGATGGGCCGCCTGATCCAGGAAAAGATCAAGCAGCCGCTGGCCGAAGAACTGCTGTTCGGCAAGCTGGCCGACGGGGGCGAAGTGTCGGTGACACTGAAGGACGGCAAGCCAAGCTTCGAACTCACCCCGGCTCCGCCGAAGACAAAGCGCAAGCCTCCCGCGAAGAAGAAGGCTGCGAAGGGCACCGCGGCGCCCAAGAAGCCGGAAGCCGATACCGAAAGAGGCAAGAACGAAACGAAGGGCTGACCTGCGGCCGGGGCTGGACAGGGGCGCTCGCGGGAACGCTTGCCCCCCTGCCCGCTTGAGTCGGGAGTGAGCACAGACTTCTCCTGGATTCGCCCCGAGCCGCACGGCATCCATATCGTCCCCGCCGATTGCTGGGTCGATCCCAGCCGTGCGGTAGCCAAGGCGCTCGTCACCCACGGCCACGCCGATCATGCGCGCGGCGGGCATGGGCAGACCGTAGCAACGCCCGAAACTCTTGCGATCATGAAGTTGCGCTATGCAACTTCGGACGGGGCCACACCGGTTGGATATGGGGAAACCATCAAATTGCCCGGCGGAGTGGATGCGACGTATATCCCCGCTGGACACGTGCTCGGCAGCGCACAGATCCTGCTCGAACATGCGGGCGAACGCGTGATCGTGACCGGCGATTACAAGCGCCGCGCCGACCCGACCTGCCCGCCTTTCGAAGCCACACCCTGCGACATATTCGTTACCGAGGCGACCTTCGGGTTGCCGCTGTTCACCCACCCGCCGATCGAGGAAGAGATGGCCAAGCTGCTCGACCGGCTGGCCGCCCATCCCGAACGCTGCGTGCTTGTCGGGGCTTATGCGCTCGGCAAGGCACAGCGGGTAATCGCCGAGCTGCGCCGTGCAGGCCATCACGAACCGATCTATCTACACGGCGCGCTGGAGAAGATGTGCCGCCTTTATGAGGAACACGGTGTCGGTCTGGGCGAGCTGCGCTTGGTGGCGGATCATACGAAGGAGGACATGCGCGGCGCGATCGTCATGTGCCCACCCTCCGCGCTCAACGACCGTTGGAGCCGCCGCTTGCCTGAGCCGATCACTGCCATGGCGAGCGGCTGGATGCGCGTGCGCCAGCGCGCCCGCCAGCGGAATGTCGAATTGCCCCTGGTGATCTCCGACCATGCCGACTGGGGCGAACTCACGCGCACCATTGCAGAGGTCGACGCATATGAGAACTGGATCACGCATGGTCGCGAGGATGCTCTGCTGCGCTGGTGCCAACTTCACCAACGCCGCGCCCGGGCACTCGCGCTCGTGGGCTATGAGGACGAGGATGACTGAAGCGTGGAGAGATTTGCCGCCCTGGTCGATGCGCTGGTCTATACGCGCAGCCGCAACGAGAAGCTGAGGCTGATCGCGGAATACCTGCGGGCGACACCCGATCCGGACCGCGGCTGGGCGCTCGCCGCGCTGAGCGACGGGCTCGACTTTCCCGCCGTGAAAAGCTCGACCATCCGCAATCTGATGAAGGATCGCGTCGATCCGGTGCTGTGGACGCTGAGCCGCGATTTCGTCGGCGATACAGCCGAGACGGCAAGCCTTTTATGGCCTGCACTCGATAGCGAACCCGATCCGCCGGGCGTTTCCGACACCGTGGAAATGCTTTCGGCGATGACCCGCAAGAGCGTTCCGGTCGATTTGCCAAAGCTTCTCGATCGGCTCGACGCATCGGGTCGCTATGCCTTGCTCAAGCTTGCGACGGGGGGGATGCGCATCGGTGTCTCAAGCCGCCTGGCCAAAACCGCCTTCGCCCGGGCTTTCGAGGTGTCGGTCGACCAAGTGGAAGAATATTGGCACGGCCTCGCGCCACCCTACGATGCACTCTTCGCCTGGGCCGCGCATGGCGAGGCCCCGCCGGACATCGAGAACCTGCCGACTTTCCGGCCGTTCATGCTCGCCCACCCGTTGGAGGACACGGTGGTCGACCTCGCCGAATACGCCGCCGAATGGAAATGGGACGGCATCCGCGTCCAGTTGGTGCGTGCGGGCGAGGAAACGCGGGTTTACAGCCGCTCGGGCGACGATATTTCGGCGACTTTCCCGGAACTGCTCGATGTTCTGCCCTTCCCGACGGTGCTCGATGGCGAGCTGCTGGTGCGCGGCTCGACGCAGGGCGGCGAGGAAGGCGGCGCCGCCAGTTTCAATGCGCTGCAGCAGCGATTGGGGCGCAAGACGGTGAGCAAGAAGATGCTGGCCGAGTTTCCTGCCTTCGTGCGCCTTTACGACGCACTGTTGGTCGAGGGTGAGGACGTGCGCGAACAGCCCTGGACCGCGCGCCGCTCGCGGCTCGAAGCGCTGATGGCCCGCTTGCCCGAAAGCCATTTCGACCTCAGCTCGGTGGTCCAAGCACGCGACTTCGAACACCTTGCCGAGATCCGCGAAGGAAGCCGCGACGACGCAATCGAGGGATTGATGCTCAAGCGCAAGGACAGCCCCTATATTGCGGGGCGACGCGTCGGATACTGGTACAAGTGGAAGCGCGATCCGCTGCTGGTCGATTGCGTGTTGATGTACGCACAGCGCGGTTCGGGCAAGCGCTCCAGCTTCTTCTCGGACTACACTTTCGGCTGCTGGGACGGCGATCCCGATAGCGGCGCCGACCTGCTTCCCGTGGGCAAGGCTTATTCGGGCTTTACCGACGAGGAACTCAAAAGGCTCGACCGGCATGTGCGCCAGAACACCGTCAACCGCTTCGGCCCGGTGCGCGAAACCGACAAGAGCTTGGTCTTCGAAGTCGCCTTCGACAGCGTGCATGAGAGCAAGCGCCATAAATCCGGCCTCGCCATGCGCTTTCCGCGCATTCACCGTATCCGCTGGGACAAGCCGCCGCACGAAGCCGACCGGATCGAGGCTCTGCGGGCCCTGATCCGCGATTGAAATCCTCCGCGCGGTAGGCATGGTGAAAAAATGCGCCGCTATGATCGCAGCAGACAGACACTCGCCATCGCGCTGGCATTCCTTGCCGGGCACGTCGACGCGACGGGGTTCATCGTGGCGGGCGGCTATTTCACATCTTTCATGTCGGGCAATACCACGCGGCTAGGCGTCGAACTGTTCGATAGGCATACACTACCCTGGATACCGCTTCTGCTGATCGGCTCCTTCGTTACCGGCGTTACCATCGGATCGGTTATCGCGGCGCGATTTCAAGGACGGCACAAGCGGATCCTGCTTGCCGGTATCGCCGGGCTGCTAGGGGTCGCCTCGTTGGCGTTGGGAGCGGAGAATGAACTGGTATTTCTCGCACTGGCCGCCCTCGCCATGGGAGCCGCCAACAATGTGTTTTCGCGCGATGGCGAGGTAACCGTCGGAGTCACGTATATGACCGGGGCGCTCGTGCGTACCGGACAGGGCCTGGCGTCGCGCATGATGGGACGATCGACGGCCGCGATGCGCGGCTATCCATCGCTATGGCTGGCGCTGTCGGCGGGGGCGGTCTGCGGGACCGGTCTTTATGGCGTGAAGCCGGTAGCGGCAGCGGGAGTTGCCGCTGCGCTGGCGCTGGCGCTGTTCGTCTTCGCTTTCAGGATCGAAGGCCGCGCACCCTAACCATCCACGCGCAGGCATTTCTCCCGCGAGGTTGCACCGCGCACAATCCGGCAATGTGACGCCGGCACACCAAGAGCGCGGGCCACCAGCTTTTCGACGGCGGCATTGGCTTTGCCGTCGGTCGCCTTCGCACGGACCTTCACCAACACGCGATCGCCTTCGAGAGTGATGGTCTCCGTCCGGGCGCCCGGTGTCGCGCGCACGCGCAATTGCCCTCCGGCCAAGAGGGCGCGAAGCGCGGCGGCGTCGGGAAGTTCAGGCTTTGGCCGCGACATCGATGGCGGCGCTGTGGTGCTTCGCGTTTTCGGCATAGTGCGCGACGCCGATGCGCATGCCGGCAATGGCCGCATCATCCAGATCGCGCATCTTGCGCGCGGGGCGGCCGCCCCACAGCTCGCGCGCGCTCATCACCTTGCCTTCGGTCAGCATGGCCCCGGCGGCGAGCATCGCATCCGAGCCGATCACCGCCTTGTTCATTGCGATCGCGCCGAGACCGACGAAGCCGCGATCCTCGATCGTGCAGCCATGGACCATCGCCATATGGCCGATCAGCACGTCGTCGCCAATGATCAGCGGCGAACCGTCGGGATCGCCCGGTCGTTCGGGATCGCAATGGCAGACGCTTCCGTCCTGGATATTGCTGCGCTCGCCGATGACAATGCGGCTGACATCGGCGCGCAACACGCAATTGTACCAGACCGAACTGTCCGCACCGATCTCGACATTGCCGATGATCGTGCAGCCCGGCGCGACGAAGGCGCTATCGTGAATTTTCGGCGTGTGGCCGTGGATCGGAATGATGGTGACGCCGGGGCGGCTCGCGGTCATCGGGTGTTCTCCCATTGCTCGTGTGTGAGCGAATACTGGATCGTCGGATTGTCTTGCGGCGGAAAGGCCGGGTCCGAAAAATCAAGATCTTCGCGGCGGACCATGCCGAGCTTTTGCATCAGTTTCCAGCTTCCGACATTGGCCGCGCTGGTCAGCGCCACGACATGTGGCGCGCCCACGCGGGTGAAAGCCCAGTCGAGCACTGCGCGCATTGCCTCCTCTGCATATCCGCGGCGCCAGCGATCCTCGCGTACCAGCCAGCCCACCTCGTGATCGCCGAGATTGGGCGCGAGCGGGTTGTCGACGCGCTTTATGCCGCAATGGCCGACCATCTCGCCGCTCGCCTTTTCGATCATGAACAGAAAGCTGAAGCCCTCGCGCGCGAAGAGCGCCATGGATTTGGCGTGCTTGGCCTCGATCTCGTGCAGCTCCTTCACCCCGCCGAGCCGCTCCATCACCGCATGCGTGTTAAGCAGGCGATATTGCTCGGCTGCATCCCCCTCCTCGATCGTGCGCAGGATCAGCCGATCGGTTTCGGCGATAATGTCAGCCACGAACGGCTTCCCACTCCGTCTTGTCGATCGAGTAGACAATTATGACCGGGTTTTCCGCATCGAACTCGCCATTCTCGAAATCGAGATCCTCGCGTCGGCGCATGCCGAGTCGCTTCATCAGACCCCAACTGCCCTCGTTGCGTTGGACGGTGAGCGCGATCACCTCTTCCGCCCCGAAATGGTCGAAGGCCAGCTCGATCGAGGCCTGCGCCGCCTCACGCGCATAGCCTTTGCCCCAGGCATCCTCGCGCAAGCGCCAGCCGGCTTCCATCATGCCGATCGGCCCGCCCGCCTGGTTCGAGCGCTTGAGCCCGCAAAAGCCGAGTATTTCGCCGTCTTCCTTTCGCTCGAC
This sequence comes from uncultured Erythrobacter sp., assembly GCA_947258465.1. Classification (GTDB taxonomy): domain Bacteria; phylum Pseudomonadota; class Alphaproteobacteria; order Sphingomonadales; family Sphingomonadaceae; genus Qipengyuania. The sequence continues at coordinate 17,169 of CAMYIQ010000198.1, read as the reverse complement.
GCACCAGAAGGTGTGCCCATGCTCGCGTTCGTAGGAGAGCATGCGCTCCTGCGCGCCCTCGCGCTTCGCCTCGTCGCAAACGCCGCCGAGCCAGCGCATGACATTTTCCGTATTGGTGCCTTGCCAGAAACGCGGCCAGTCCTCCTCGCGCCAGTCGCGCAGAATCAAACGGTCGGTTTCGTGCCGAAAATCACCCATTGAGGAGTTCGGCGGCGCGCGGCGCATGATAGGTCAGCACGCCGCTGCATCCGGCGCGCTTGAAGGCAACAAGTTTTTCCATCAGCAGCGCATCGCGATCACCCACGCCTGCCGCCGCACCCGCCTCGATCAGTGCATATTCGCCGCTCACCTGATAAGCGAAGACCGGCACGTGGAATTCCTGCTTCGCGCGCCAGATCACGTCGAGATAGGCGAGGCCAGGCTTGACCATGACGCTGTCCGCCCCTTCGGCTATATCGAAGGCGATCTCACGCAGCGCCTCGTCGCCATTGGCCGGATCCATCTGGTAACTTTTCTTGTCGCCTTTCAGCAATCCACCCGACCCGACCGCATCGCGGAACGGGCCATAAAAGGCCGAGGCGTATTTTGCCGAATAGGCCATGATCTGGACAGTGGGGTGCCGGTTCATTTCCAGCGCCATGCGGATCGCCTTCACCCGGCCATCCATCATATCCGACGGCGCGATGATATCCGCCCCGGCATCGGCTTGGTTGACCGCCTGGTCGACCAACACCGCAACCGTATCGTCGTTGACGACATAGCCCCGATCATCGAGCAAACCGTCCTGCCCGTGGCTGGTATAGGGATCGAGCGCGACATCGGTGAGAATGCCGATATCGCTGCCGCAGGCATCGCGTACCGCCTTGATCGCCCGGCACATGAGATTGTCGGGATTGAGCGCCTCGGCCCCGTCGTCGCTGCGCTTTTCGGGCTGCGTGTTGGGAAACAGCGCAATACAGGGAATGCCGAGATCGACAGCTTCCTTCGCACGCTTGGCGATCCCGTCCACCGACCAGCGCGAGACGCCCGGCAGGCTCGTCACCGGCTCTTCGACATTCGACCCATCGGTCACGAATAACGGCCAGATCAGATCGGCCGGGGTAAGCACCGTTTCGCGGTGCATCGCGCGGCTCCAGCCGGTCGCGCGGGTGCGACGCAGGCGGGTGGCGGGGTAGCTTGCGTTGATCATGGCGCCGCTCTGCCGCAAGCGCGCGCGCGGTGCAATCTCAACTGTTCTCGGGCGTCGACAGCTTGTCGATTTCGCGCTCCGGCTCCTGCGCGGCTAGTTCGGCTGCGGTCTGTCGCAATTCGGCCAGCGCGGCCCCCGGTTCGATTGTCTTCATCTTCGCGAGAGTATCCTTAAAACGGCGCAGCTCGGCTCCGGCGAGTTGGGAACGGGTCACATATTTGACCGAGGCGGGATTGATCGCCCGGCCACCACGATACATTTCGTAATGCAGATGCGGCCCCGTCGACAGGCCGGTGGATCCGACATAACCGATCACCTGGCCACGCCGCACGGTTTGCCCCCGGCGGACAGCCATGCGGCTCATATGGCAATAACGCGTGTCGAGCCCGCCAGCATGACGCAATCGCACGGCATTGCCGCAACCACCCATCCGCCCCGCACCGGTCACGCGGCCATCGGTGACGGCGACGATCGGAGTGCCGTGGCGGGCCTTGAAATCCAGGCCCGCATGCATGCGCCGATATCCCAGGATGGGATGACGGCGCATGCCGAAGCGCGAGGTTGTCCGGCCGGGAACGGGGGCCATAAGACCACCGCGTTGCTCGCCGACACCGGACGCCTCGTAGAATTCGCCATCCTCGCCCCAGCGCATCAGTTGAACGCGCGGCTGTTGATCGCGCTCGAGCCCGGCATAAAGCAACTGCCCCGCCTGACGTTCGCCCGTGGCCGCGCGGCGATGCGCGACGATGAAGTCGAACGTGTCCCCAGAACGTACGTCGCGATCCAGGTTCACATATTGGCCGAGCGTTTTGAGATAGGCCTGCACGGCGCTGGCTGGCGCGCCCGCAGCCCGGGCCGAGCGATACAGACTGTCCCCGACCACACCCCGGATACGCAGCGGTGTCTCGTCCACCCGGATGACTTGCTGCGTCAGCGACAGTTCGCTGCCCTTGTCGAACCGCCCGATATCGAGAGCCAGGTCGAAACGCGCACGAAAGGCTATCGATTCGACCGGGCGGGGTTCGCCGGGCGCGGGCCGGCGTCCAAGCGCGATATCGAATTTCGTCCCGGGCTTGAGGTCGCCGAGCGCGATCGCCCCGCCGACGAGTTCGGTCACCCGTGCAGTATCGGCCCTGCCGACACCGGCCCGCCGCAACATGCGTTCGAAGCTGTCCCCCTTGGCCAGGGTCGCGACCATTTCCAGCCTCGGTCGTTCCGGCGCGGAGGCCAGCGGGGCGACGAGAGCGGTCGCGCCCATGTGCCGCCCGCTATCCGCGCCAAGCGCCAAAGGCATGATCATCTGGCTGCGATATTCGTCGCGCACCGCATCGTCGATATGGGCTGGCGCCGCCGCTTCCAGCGGGGCGAAGCTCGGCCAGAATGCCAGCGCCGTGCCCGACAGGCCAATAAAGGTCGCGAACCCGCGAAACCACCGTTTGCTGCCGATATCACTGCCGAGATCCGGTACGAGATCGAACGCCGCTACCCGGCCGGAAAGCTGTTCGCATACGGTCTTGAAAGAAAAGGACGGGGATTCGACAGCGGGGGCGATCTGGTCATGCGCAAGGGCCGCAGCGGACTGGCCAAAACCGCCGGATTCGGTCGTTCGTTCGGCTCCATGAATGTCCGCGTGGGACCTATACACGTCTCGTGTCCCTTCCAGTTGGCCGGTCCGGTGCGAACGGATATGGCGCGCCCCTTCCTGTGAGTCCTTTGCCCGTCATGCCTGCCAAAACAAAGTAAAGGCGGCCTTAACTTGCGATCATGCGAGTCCGGATTGCGGTGAATCGATCCGATGCGGCGGCGCGCGGTTGCGCCTGTGTTCGCGCACTGCCACTTAGGGGGCGTGCAGGGTAGCGCGATCAAAGCGGTCCTCGGACCAACCAATACCGGCAAGACGCATCTGGCGATCGAGCGCATGGCGGCGCATTCGAGCGGCTGCATGGGCTTTCCGCTGCGTCTGCTCGCGCGCGAAGTCTACGATCGGGTCCGCGCGATCAAGGGCGACAATGCGGTAGCGCTGATTACGGGCGAAGAGCGGATCGAGCCCAAGGGCGCGCGCTATATGTGCTGCACGGTCGAAGCGATGCCGCGCGACGGGGCGGGCGCGGCTTTCGTCGCGCTGGACGAAGCCCAGCTTTCCGCCGATCGCGAGCGGGGTCACGTCTTCACCGATCGCCTGCTCAATACGCGGGGGCGCGAGGAAACGATGCTGCTGGGCGCCGGTACGCTCGAACCGCTGGTTCGCCAATTGGTGCCGCGTGCCGAAATTTCCGAGCGACCGCGGTTTTCGACGCTGACGCATATCGGGCCGCGCAAATTATCGCGCCTGCCGCCCCGGAGCGCGATCGTCGCCTTCAGCGCCGAGCAGGTCTATGCGGTGGCCGAAATGCTCCGCCGGTTTCGCGGCGGCGCGGCAGTGGTTATGGGCGCGCTCAGTCCCGAAACACGCAACAAGCAGGTCGCGCTGTTCCAGAATGGCGAGGTCGACTACATCGTCGCCACCGATGCGATCGGCATGGGGCTCAATCTCGATGTCAATCATGTCGCCTTTGCGGGCCTGGCCAAGTTCGACGGGGTGCGAATGCGACGGCTGCTGGCCGCGGAAATGGCGCAGATCGCCGGCCGTGCGGGCCGCCACCAGCGCGATGGCACTTTCGGGACGCTCTCGGGAACCGACAAACATGGCGCGCCGCCGGAATTCACGGAGGAAGAGGTCTATGCGATCGAGGAGCACCGCTTCGCGCCGCTTACCCAACTCTACTGGCGCGAGCCCGAGCCGCGCTTCGATTCGCTGGCTACATTGATAGCCAATCTCGAGGCGCCGCCGGGGGACCCCGCATTGCGCGCTGCCCCCCAGGCGATCGACCTGGCCACGCTCAAACGCCTTGCAGAGGAACCTGTCGCGGCCAATGTGCGCGGACACGGTGCGGTCCGGCGGTTCTGGGAAGTCTGCTCGCTGCCCGATTTCCGGCAGCGCGGCCCCGACGTTCATGCGCGTTTCGTCGCGCGCCTGTGGCAGGATCTCGCGCAGGGCTATATCGGCGCGGACTATGTTGCCGCGCGGATCAGCGAACTCGACAATATGGCTGGAGACATCGATACGCTGCAGGGGCGGATCGCGGCGATTCGCAGCTGGGCCTATATTTGCCAGCGGCCCGATTGGGTGCTGGCGCGGGACGAGATGGCGTCGCGCGCCCGGGCAGTAGAGGCAAAACTGTCGGACGCGCTCCATGCTCGGCTGACAGAACGATTCGTAAACCGGAGGACGGCGATCCTGATGAAGTCGCTAGGACAGGATGCAGGCATGTTGCCGATTGAAATGAACGAGGCGGGCGAAGTGAGCGTCGAGGGCGAAGTACTTGGCCATGTTGAGGGCTTGGGCTTCGTCGTCGATCCCTCCGCCCGGCACGAGGATCGCCGCATGCTGCTGGCCGCGGCCGAGAAGGCGTTGCCCAAATTGCTCGGCGAGAAAGCCGAGGCACTCGCATCGTCCCACATGGACGATATCGAGCTGGTAGACGGGGCAATTCGCTGGGACGGGAAAGAGCTCGCGAAGCTCGAGCATCGCGATGGCACGGTGACACCGCTGGTAAAGCCCGTGCGGGAAATCGCTGCGCTTCCCGAGACCGCGCGCACCAAGCTCTTGGCAGCACTGGAGGCCTGGCTCGCCAAAACGCTCGAACCGCTCGCCCCGCTGGAAAAGATGCACCATGCGGCAAGCAATCCTGATGCCGGGTCACAAGCCCGCGCGCTGCTCCTCAACCTGATCGCGGGACATGGCTACGTCACCCGCGAGAAGGCGGGCATCGAGCATCTGCCGAAGGAGATGCGGCCCTTCCTGCGCAAGATCGGCGTGACCTTCGGTGCGCTCGATATCTTCGCTCCCGCGCTGCTCAAGCCGGCACCGCGCCGACTACTCCGCGCGCTCGGGCTCGACCGGCGGCCCTTGCAAGAGGCGATGCTCCCTGTGATCGCCGACGCGAAGAAGCTGCCTTCGGGCTATCGCCATGCGGGCAGCCAGGCGATTCGCATCGATCTGGCGGAAAAAGTCCTGCGCGCCGCGCATGAAACGCGCGCCAAGGCCCAGGCCAAGGATCGCAAACGCAAATTCGTGCTGGATTATGCCCTTCCCGTTTCGATCGGTCTGGAAGAAGAGAATATCGCGCGGTTGCTCGGCAATGCGGGTTTTCGCGTCCAGAAGGCCAGACCCCTTCCCGAAGGGCAGTTCGGACCGCCTCGGCCCGACCGCTGGGAATGGCGCCCTTCGCGCCGCAAGCAGGAGCGTGCCAAGCCCGCCCAGCCCCGCGAGGGCAATGCCTTCGCGGCGCTGGCCGATCTGGTACGCTGATGGCGGAGCCCGCGTGAGAATCGACCGGCTGCTGTGCTATCTGCGCTTCGCGCGCACCCGCAGCGCGGCGCACAAGCTGGTCGATAAGGGGCACATTCGCCGCAATGGAGAACGCGTGACGCGCTGTTCGCGCGACATTGCGGAGGGCGATATCCTCACCCTTCCCCTAGGCAATTCGGTCAAGCTGGTGGAAATTCTGGCTCTGCCCCAACGCCGCGGACCACCACGCGAAGCACAAGCCTGCTATCGGGAGCTTGACCCCAACGGATAATCCGCCCTAGCAGCGCGGATAAGGGAACCACTTCGCGAGGATTACGCTACCCATGACCTATGTCGTCACCGATGCCTGCATCAAGTGCAAGTACACCGATTGCGTCGAGGTCTGTCCGGTCGACTGTTTCTATGAGGGCGAGAACATGCTCGTCATCAATCCCAGCGAATGTATCGATTGCGGCGTGTGCGAGCCCGAATGCCCCGCCGAAGCCATTCTTCCGGATACCGAAGACGGCCTTGAAAAGTGGCTCGAGCTAAACACCAAGTTCAGCGCGGATTGGCCCAACATCACCCAGTCGAAAGAGCCGCCCGCCGATGCCGATGAATTCAAGGATAAGGAAGGCAAGTACGAGCAGTACTTCTCTCCCGAGCCGGGCGAAGGGGACTGATCGCCTGCCCCCATGCTCTTTGAGCTGAGAAGGGCCTGGCAGGCCGGATCGCAGGACAATATCGGGATCGTCGCCGCCGGCATTGCGCATTACGCATTGCTCGCCCTCATTCCCGCACTTGGTGCCGTCGTGCTCGCCTATGGCGTTTTCGCGACACCCGAAGCCGTAGCCTCGCATATCGAATTGCTAGCCGGCAAACTCCCCGCATCCGCGGCGGACCTGATTGCCGGACAACTCGAAGCGATATCCGGCGCGTCGTCCGGCGCGCAGGGTGTCGGGCTGCTTGTATCGCTGACAATTGCGCTGTTCGGCGCCCGAAATGGCGCCCGGTCGCTTATGACCGGGCTCAACATCGTGTTCGAGGCGGATGAACAGCGCAGTTTCGTCAAAGGCAATCTGGTCGCCGTGGCGATCACCGTCGCAGGTCTTGCCGGTCTGATCGCCGCAGGCATTACCAGTGCCGCGCTGGCCAATCTCGGAGGGGTGGCAGGAGGGCTTGCCAGCTTGCTGCTATCCGGTTTCGGCGCGGCGCTGGCTGCGAGCCTGCTTTACCGCTATGCACCCAATACGGTCGCTCCGGCATGGTCGGCGATATGGCCTGGTGCGATCCTGTTCGCCCTGCTCTGGATTGTCGCCACCACCGGTTTTGCATTTTATGCAGCGAATTTCGGCAGCTACAACGCGACTTACGGCGCGCTCGGCGCGGTATTGGCATTGATCACCTGGTTCTGGGTAACGGGATTCCTTCTTTTACTCGGAGCCGAGGTCGCAGCCTTTCGCGCCGGTCGGAAGCAGCCCTGAACGCAGGGGTTGTGCCCGGACTCGCAATATTCGGGGCAGTGTGCTATATAATGCAACAACTGCACCGGTTTGCTCCCGGGCAGGTGTGAGAATTGAAAGGGCAGGCCACCAACAACGTCATATTTGGTGCCAGACCGCACTCCCCCGTCGCGGGATTGCGGCCATGAGTTTCCGTGACGCTGTTGTTCACTCCGGCCGGGCCCGGACGAAAGGATAGATTGCATGGCTAGCAAGGCTGATGCCTTCGACGTTGGCGATTACGTTGTTTACCCCAAGCACGGCGTCGGCCGTGTCATCGAGCTACAGAGCGAGGAAATCGCCGGTATGCAGCTCGACCTCTATGTCCTCCGCTTCGAGAAGGAACGCATGACGCTGCGCGTTCCGGTGAACAAGGTCGAATCGATCGGCATGCGCAAGCTGTCTTCGGACAAGACCCTCAAGGAAGCCATGGAGACGCTCAAGGGCAAGCCCAAGGTGAAGCGCACCATGTGGAGCCGCCGCGCCCAGGAATACGAAGCGAAGATCAATTCGGGCGAAATCGTGCTGATCGCGGAAGTGACGCGCGATCTCTTTCGCCCCGACGACCAGCCCGAGCAAAGCTATTCGGAGCGTCAGATTTTCGAAGCGGCCTCGAGCCGCCTCGCCCGCGAACTCGCAGCGATGGAAAAGACCGACGAGGCAACCGCTCTCGAGAAGATCCTTGATGTTCTGCGCGAACACGCGCCGCAATATTACGAAAACACCGAAGACGCGTAAGCGCATCGGAATTCGAACAAGTGAAGGGGGGTACCGCGAGGTGCCCCCTTTCTTTTTCATAGGACAATTCCACTAAGCGATTACAATTGTCGACGAGCGAACTCGACACGCGCTCCGCTTAGTGGGAAGCATGCGGCCATTCATCGGGAGAACCGCCATGTTTCGTATGCTTGCCGCCTGCTCACTCGGCCTTGCCGCCTTCGCCGCAATACCCGCCACCCAAGCGCACCCCGGGAAAGAGTGGCGCTCCTCTCTCGACAATGGAGAGCGCATCTCAACCTCTTGGTCCGGCACCGCACGTTTCGACCGGGTGACGCTGGCCAGCAGCGACGATGTCAGCGTGACGCGTGGCGATCGTTGGCGCATCAGGGCCAGCGGCAGCCCTGCCTTGCTCGCCGAACTGCGGTTTAAAGTCGAAGATGACAAACTCGTCATCGGCCGCCGCTGGAGGCGCGACACGATCGAAGGGAGCGCTCGGATCGAAGTGACCGCGCCCTCGGTCGAAGGGGTCACTCTAGCCGGGTCGGGCGACCTCTCGATCGATAGGATGGATACAGACCAAGTCGATGCCACTGTAGCCGGATCGGGTACGATCCAGGTCGGCCGTATCGCCGCCAGGGAACTGACGGCAACGGTTGCGGGATCAGGCGACCTGCGTATCGCCGGCCGGGCAGACCAGGGAAGCATCACGATCGCCGGCAGCGGCGAAATCGATGGTCGGCGGCTCCGCCTGGCGGGGGCCAGCGTTTCGATTGCCGGATCGGGCGATGCGCGCTTCAATGCCGACGGCAGCGTATCGGCAAGCATTGTCGGCAGCGGCGATGCCATTGTCTCCGGCACTGCCGATTGCACCCAGACGCGGACGGGCTCCGGGCGCCTGACCTGCTCGCGCTGAACTGGCCCGACCTGCCAGAATGGCGCGACCGGACGCGCTCGAAATGCGCACCCCCAGTTTCGCGACCTTGATGATCTCGGTCTGCTGTATTATATCAGCAACACGGACTGCCGCTTTGAAAGGAACACGACCGCGATGATCCATCGAATTTTCAAGGGCCTCACCCCAATCGCCGCCCTCGCCGGTGCCGCGCTCGTCGCCGGATGCGATGGGATGAATATCCAGATCGGCGACATCGAAGGCGTCCCCTTGGCCGAACTGGACATGACCGGTGCCAATCCCAACGAACTGGTACTTGCCGGTCCGGACAAGGTGATCGTGACTGAAGGCGACGAACTCGACATCGCCGTTTCCGGTGACGAGAAAGCGGTCGATGCCATGCGCTTCGCCCTGGATGACGATTCGCTGACCATCAGCCGCGAGAAAAATAGCTGGAAGGATCGCGGCACGGCCACGGTTCGAGTGACCATGCCCAGTTTGCGCGCCATGGTCCTGGCCGGTTCGGGCGAGCTGGAAGCGGCTTCGATGACGGGCAAGACAGATGTCACCATTGCCGGATCGGGAACCGCCAGGGTCGCCGATTTCGACGCCGATTCACTCGACCTGACAATCGCCGGCTCCGGTGATTTCGAAGGAGCGGGCCAGGTGAACACGCTCGACCTGACCATTGCCGGTTCGGGCAAGGCGGATATGGAAGGGCTCGAGGTCGGCAATGCCGATATCTCGGTCGCCGGATCGGGCGATGCCGAGTTCTCGTCCGATGGCAAGGTCGACGCCAGCATTATGGGGTCGGGCACGATCACCGTGAATGGCCGCGCAGACTGCACCGTCAGCGCGATGGGTTCGGGCAAGCTCAATTGCCGCGAAGCACGCAGCACCAGCGACGCAGCGCTGGCGCCGGCTTCATCCGAAAAAACGGAAGCGCCTGAAACGCCCGACGCACCCGAAGCCTGAGTTCATCGACGGCCCATCGATTATCGGCTAGGCGGCGCAAGGAAAGGAACCCGCATGCGCCGCCTAGCTATTCTCGTTCTCCTCCCCTCGGCTGTGATGTTGCCCGGCTGTCTGGCGAAGACTGTGGTTGATGTCGCGACAGCGCCGGTCAAAGTGGTCAGTAAGGGCGTCGATCTCGCCACTACCAGCCAGTCGGAGGCGGATGAAAAACGGGGCCGGGAAATCCGAAAGCGCGAGCAGCGTCTGGCGAAGCTCGAACGCGACTACGAAAAACAACTCGACCAGTGCAAGGACGGCGATCGCCGGGCGTGCAACAAAGCACGCGACACGTATGCCGAGATGCAACAGATCATACCGAGCATTCCGGTCGATCCCGAACGCTAGCTTGCCGGAGTTGCCGCACGGCGCAGCCGGTCGTTGATGGCGATACCGATCCCCTCGTCCGGGATCGGTGCTACGGCAATACGAGGCTTGTCCGAACGCGCGCCTTCGTGGAGGCAAGCATATAGCCGCGCGGCCGCCTCGGTTAGATCGCCGCTCGCGGACAAGGTGCACTCTCCCGGATGTTCCCCGAATCCGATCCAGAACTCGTCTGGCGCAACTTCTGACGCCACCAGACGGACCGGCTTGCCCGGCGCATAGTGACTGGCCAACTGGCCTGGGGCTTCGATCCGTCCCGGTCCATCGGCCGGACCGCCAAGTGCGATAGGCCCCGGGCGCAGCACGTCTACCGCCCCGTCTGACCGAACCGCCGCAATCGTCGATTCGAGACCGCGCTGGCATTCGCCGCCGTCCAGTACCGCATCGATGCGGCCATCCAGCGAAGCCAGGACATGCGCTGGCGAGGTCGGGCTGATGAAGCCGCTGCGATTGGCCGAAGGGGCTGCGAGGGGAAAGCCGGTTCGGTCCAGCAATGCGCGCATGACCGGGTGCGAGGGCATCCGCAGAGCGAGCGTTTCGAGACCAGCCGTGACAGCCTGGGCGAGCCTTGCGCCGCGATGGCGCGGAAGCACGAGTGTCAGCGGGCCGGGCCAGTATTCGCGCGCAAGCCGCTGCGCCGTGGGCGGGAACTCGGCAAGGTCTCTTGCCTGTTCCAGCGAAGCGACATGCACGATCAACGGGTTGAAACTGGGCCTGCCCTTCGCTTCATAGATACGCGCCACTGCCGCGTCGCTATCGGCACGGGCAGCAAGGCCATAGACGGTCTCGGTGGGCACTGCCACAAGGCCCCCGTCACACAGGATCTGCACCGCCCGAGCGATGCCACTCTCATCCGCGTGAAGCATTTCCGTAGCGTATTTGCCGCCCATGGATGCGCGCTATATCTGAACCCCCGCAAAGCCAAGAGGATTACCAGTGACCTATACCCCCGCCACCCAGGATCAGTTGCTCGCCATCCGCGTCAATGCCGAGATCGGCGAACTGGCGCAAAGCGAAAGGTTCGCCGCCGCCGAGCCCGATATGGTCGAAGCGATCGTCGCGGGAATTGGAGAGTTCGCAGCCGGCGAATGGGCTCCGCTCAACCGCACTGGCGACCTCGAGGGGGCGAAGCTGGAAAACGGCGTGGTTCGCCTGCCCGGCGGTTTCGCCGAGGCCTATGCCGGGTATGTCGAGCAAGGCTGGAACGCGATTTCCGGCCCGGTCGACTTCGGCGGGCAGGGTCTGCCCTTCACGCTATCATGCAATGTGCTCGAAAATCTGGGCACGGCGAACATGGCCTTCAACCTGCTCCCTATGCTCAGTGTGGGCGCGATCGAATCGCTCGAACATCACGGATCGAAAGAGCTGCAGGAAAAATACCTGCCCAAGCTGGTGAGCGGGGAATGGTCGGGCACGATGAACCTGACCGAACCGCAGGCGGGATCGGATGTAGGCGCATTGCGCACCACGGCCGAACCCATCACCGATGGCGACCACGCGGGCAAATACCGGATCAAGGGCCAGAAGATCTACATCACCTGGGGCGAGCACGAGCTGTCGAAGAACATCATTCACCTCGTGCTCGCGCGTTTGCCCGATGCGCCCGATGGCAGCCGCGGGATCTCGCTTTTCATCGTGCCCAAATATCACGTGAAGCAAGACGGATCGCTCGGATCGCGCAACGATCTGCGTTGCGTCAGCATCGAACATAAGCTCGGCATCCACGCCTCCCCCACCTGCGTCATGAGTTATGGGGACGAGGACGATTGCATCGGCGAGCTTGTCGGTGAGGAAAACCGCGGGCTGATGGCCATGTTCACAATGATGAACAATGCGCGGATCAATGTCGGCAACCAAGGCGTCCAGATCGGCGAGCGCGCGACTCAGCAAGCCCTGATATATGCGCAGGAACGCGTGCAGTCCGCCCGCGCCGGTTCGCCCGACAAGTCGCCGGTCGCGATCATCGAGCATCCCGACGTGCGCCGCATGCTGCTGCGCATGAAGGCGCTGACCGAAGGGGCGCGTGCCCTGCTTTATTATACCGCCGGCCAGGTCGATCGGGGCACGCTGGGCGATGTCGATGCCCGGGCTCGCGGTGAAGTGCTCACGCCGCTGATCAAGGCGTGGGGTACCGATATCGGAATCGAGGTCGCCAGCCTTGGCGTTCAAATCCATGGCGGCATGGGATTCGTCGAAGAAACCGGCGCTGCGCAGCATTGGCGTGATTCGCGAATTGCGCCGATTTACGAGGGGACCAACGGGATACAGGCCGCCGACCTTGTCACCCGCAAGCTTGGCCTTGATGGGGGGAATGCCCTTTCCAGATTGATTGCGGATGCCGCGAAAGATGCGGGCGACGAACCCGCACTGGCCAGGCTCGCGGCGGATTGTGCAGCAGTGGCGGACTGGATGCGCGAAGAAGCCAGCCTCGACGATCGCCTTGCTGGATCGGTGCCGTTTTGCACGATGTTCGCCGTCACGGTCGCGGGGTGGCAATTGCTGAAGCAATTGCGCGCCGTGGAAGCGGGCGAAGCGCCCGGACTGGCGGCCACGAAACCGGCCAGCGTACGGTTCTTCCTCGATCGGATCGTGCCCGAGGCGTCAGGGCTGAAAGCCGCCGCCATGGCCGGGGCCGCGCCGCTATACGCGGTATCGTCCGACCAGTTGGCGGGCTGAACTATTCGGCGGTGACTCGCCGCGCATAATCGTCCTGGCCAAAAGTCGCTTCCTGCCCGCGCAATTCGCGCTGGGCGGGAAGCCGGTCGCCTGTCACACGGTCGAGCCCGGCTTGCGGCTCGGCCTCCGGCGCAACCACCCGCCAGATGATCCCGGCCGTATCGTCGGATACCAGTAGCGAGCCATCGCCCGCCCATTCGACCCAGGTTGGCCGTCCACGCGTCGTGCCATCATCCTTGAGAAAACCAGTGAGCACCGGGACCGGCTTACCCGTCGGATTGCCGCGCTCGTCGAAGGCGACATAGACGACATCGTAGCCCGAGGGCGGTTTGCGGTTCCAGGACCCGTGCTGCGCGATGAAAGCGCCGCTTGCGAACTTCTCACCCATTCTCGCTCCTTCCTGGCTGAACACCAGTCCGAGCGCGGCCACATGGGGTCCGAGCGCATATTCGGGGGTCCTGACATAGCTGATGAAGCGCGGGATCGGATATTTGACCCGGCGGTCGAAATTGTCCCCGAAATAGACCCAGGGCCAGCCGTAATGGACGCCGACGGGGACATTGGTGAGGTAATCGGGCACGAGGTCCGAGCCGAGCATGTCGCGCTCGTTTACCGTGGTCCAGAGTTCACCGGACCATGGGCTGAAGTCCAACCCATTCGCATTGCGCAGCCCCGCACCGAACACGCGCTGACGCCCGGTATCCAAGTCGATTTCCCAGATCAGGGCGCGGCCTTCTTCGATGTCCATACCGTCTTCGCCGATATTCGATTTCGACCCGACGGCGGCGTAGAGACGGTCTCCATCCGGATGCAATGCGAGGTTGCGCATCCAGTGGCCGGTTCCCTCGGCAAGAACAGCGATCTTGCGTCCTTCTCCGGTCAGCCGTGTCGCGCCGAGCTCATAGTCGAAGGCCAGCACTTCGTCGTGATTGGCGACATAGAGGGTGCCATCACCCCATGCGATCCCGGATGGCGAATCGAGATCGTCGCGCAGGACGAAGCGGCCTTCTGCAACCCCATCGCCATCCGCATCGCGCAAGAGCACAAGCTGGTTCGCGCTTTCCCCGCCCGCTCCGGCCTTACGGAAAAGGAACCCGGCGACCAGATCGCGCAGCCAGTTGCCTTCACCGCTCTCGATCTTGGGCGATTGTGTCAAAGAGACGAGGATATCGCCATTGGGCAGTGCCTGCAGCGTGCGCGGATGGTCGAGCCCTTCGGCGAAGCGATTGACGGCAAGGCCCTTTGCCGCGGTTGGAGCCTCGCCCTCGCCCCAGCCGACCGGCTCCGCAATCGCGACCGTCGGGAAGCGTTCTTCGGCGGGCTCGTCGAGCGTCGGGTCGGTCCCCACCGTCTCTTCGAAAGCGATGTCTGCGGTATCTCCGCGGGTAAGGAAGTAGCCAGCGACCAAAATCGCCAGAACGATGATGAGGAGCGCGATGCCCAGCTTTTTCAGGATGCCCATGGCGAAAGGAATAAGCGAGCGCGCAGCAGGGAGCAATGGGGCTTGCAGGGCGGCGTGCGCGCGCTACATCGCGCGCCATGTTCGACTTCCGTCCCGAGCCCGGAACACCCAAGCCCGAAGCCTATCGCCAACTGATCGAGGCGGCTGACGCGCTGACCGCCGGTGAACCCGACGCGGTCGCCAATATGGCCAATGTCGCGGCTTTGGTGTGGGACTTTCTGCCCGAGCTCAACTGGGCGGGTTTCTACCGTGTCATCGGCGGTGAGCTCGTGCTCGGCCCGTTCATGGGGCGGCCCGCCTGCATACGCATTCCGGTGGGCCAAGGCGTCTGCGGTATCGCAGCTGGCGATGGCGCCACACAATTGGTCGAGGACGTTCACGCCTTTCCGGGTCACATCGCCTGCGATTCCACGACCAATTCCGAACTGGTCGTCCCGGTCGTGCGCGATGATACGGTTATCGCGGTGATCGACCTCGACAGCCCGGCCAGGGCTCGCTTCGACGCTGAGGACGCCGCGGGCATCGAGGCGCTGGCCAGAATTCTCGCCGAGCGGATCTAACCGTCGCTGCCCCATCGCGGCACAACCGCGCCACTCTTTTTGCGATGCGCCGGTAGAGTGCTAAACTCGGCTCCACGCGCGCGGTGCGGCCCTCTGCCGAATCGCCAAAAGGAGTTCGTACCATGCCTACCCGTTCCGCTCTCGCCCTGACCGCGTCGGCCTTCGCGGTTCTGCCGGGCGCCGCCCTGGCGCAGGAGGCCATGTCCTACGAAACGGGCGCATATGAATACGCCCAGCCCCTGCCCGAACTCGATGACGATGTGGTCACCGAAACGGTGGCCGAGCCGCCGGTGGTCGAACCCCGCCCCATAGGCGCGGCCAGAGTCATTCCCACTCGGCAGGCGGCACAAACTCCGGTCTTCGTAAGCAAGCCCACAATCCAGCCGATCGATCCCTCGGACCCCCAACATTACCGGTACGAAGCGGTGGCCGCTACGCCGACAGGCGCGACCAGGGCGGTCCCGGCGCCCGCGCTAATCCATGCGGCGCAGGGGGTACAGCCGACCTATGTCTATGTGCAGCAGCCACCGCAGGTTATCTATGTGCACCAGGCGCCTGTGGGCCATGCGCAGCCGCCAGCCGGTACCGCGCGAGTGATTTACCGCGAAGCCCCGAAGCATGTCGCCCCAACACAATATGGGTACGGCTATCAGCCCGGTTATGGCGGCGCACCAACCTATCTACCGGCCGGAGCGCAGGTCGTGGCATTCGATCGCAACGCCTGGCTCGAGGAATGCCGTGCCCGGCTCGACACTTACGAGAGCGACAGCGATCGCGGTGAAGTCATCGGCGCCTTGATTGGGGGCGTTGCCGGCGGCCTGCTCGGCAACCGCATAGCCGGGCGAGGCAGCCGGACGGCGGGCACCTTGATCGGCGCGGGCACCGGAGCGCTCGCCGGAATGGCTGTCGGGGATGCAATAGAGGATGGCAATCGGGGTCGAACCGACAGTTACGGGCAATGCCAGGCCTATCTCGACGACTATATGCAAAAAGCCACCGCCAGTGCGGGGACCATGCAGTATGCTCAGTCCGGCCAATATATGCTGGTCCCGGTAACCGTGGTCGTACCCCAACGCGCGGTATATCGAGACGGAACCCCCGCGAACTAGTTTCAAGCGCGATGGTGGTGGTAAGACCGCGCACTACGACTTCGGACATGTAGGCGCTATCGAGATCAAAGGTCGGCCAAGGTAAATGGCAAACCTCGGTGAGCCTTGACCCGGTCGTGATTGATCCATCATGCGATACATCGTTGAAATCCGCTTGAGAACCTAATCGAGGACCCCGTCAAAAGGGACGCAGTGTCCGCAGGTTCGAAGTCGCGCCGCGCGACATTGATGTCGCCGGGGCCATCGTTGCGCCGGACACTCTTCACGTCGGCCATCGGATCACGCGATCGAATCCGAACGAAGCGATTCCAGATCGGGCATCCCGATGAAGTCGGCCATTCCCGAATCGATCGGCAATCCTGCAGGTTCGGCGGCTTCCGCCAAAATGGCAAGATCGGCATCCGTCCGCTTACGCTCGACCATGTGGGGCGATGCGCGCCCATCGAGTTCGATCACGCTTGGCCCGGGACTGTCCCGATCTCGATTGCCTTTTCGACGGCGAGCGCCCTCTCCATCGCGAACGCATTTTTTGCCAGCGCGCTAAGGTAGACACGTGCTTTCAGGTCTCGCTTAGAGCAACCCGCCGCTAAATGTCTCCGCCCGTAAGTCTCTGACAAATAAGGTCAAGTTGATCGAGAGTGCGATAACGGATGGTCACGCTGCCAGTGTTGGGCGTCACATCGGTGGTAATTCTGACCGGCATGCCGAGAAATTCTTCGAGATGACCCTGTACGGCGGTGATATCGGCGTCGTTCTCGCTTTGATGTGGGTGCGATGACGGCGTATCTGACCGCGATTTCCGCGGCTTGCGGGTGAGCGCCTCCATCTCACGCACGGACAAACCATCCGAAACCGCTTTTTCCGCGAGGCTTTCGGCTTCATCCCGGCCGACCAAGGCACGCGCATGCCCCATGGTAAGCGCGCCCTCGGCCAATAGCGCCAGCACGCTATCCGGGAGGCTCAAGAGGCGTTGGATATTGGCGACGTGGCTGCGCGACTTATCGACAAGCTTTGCGATCTCCGCCTGGGTCATCCCCTCATCTTCGGCGAGCTTCTGATACGCACGCGCCTCGTCGACCGGGTTGAGATCCTCGCGCTGGAGATTTTCGATAAGCGCCAGCGCCATCACTTCGCGCCGGTCAAGCTCGCGAACCAACGCCGGTATTTCATGCAATCGCGCTTTCTGCGCCGCGCGCCAGCGGCGTTCGCCCGCAACCAAGCGGTAACGACCCCGCCCCAGCGGCGACACGATGACGGGTTGGATCACCCCGCGCGATGCAATGGAGGAGGCGAGCGCTTCGAGCGATTCCTCGTCGAAGCGCGTCCGGGGCTGT
>CAMYIQ010000197.1 GCA_947258465.1 uncultured Erythrobacter sp. | reverse complement strand
GGGGCAAGGCTCGGGGACAAATTTCTTCAGCCCCCAAACTTCAACAATATAACAATAACTGAACTTGAAGTTCGGGTCCTCTTCTGACGCCCGCTGGCCCGTGCCACGGCATCAATTTGCAGTTTGCCCTCTCATCCTCGCCGGAAGGCAGGCGGCATGGCAGAGCCATGCGCGCCGGCGGTGCTGGTGGTCTGTTTGTGGAGGGCGTTGCGCTAGTCGTGCGCGTTGAGAGCTTCGCTGACTGTGACTGTACCGGAGCAATAGGCTCCCCATGCATCCATGAGCTTCACGCGCATACCGGGATCCTCCTTGGTGCCAAGATAGGTTGTGCGGCGATACGCCGCCTGCACCGCGTCGGGCGTCTTGTGAGCGAGCGCGGCCTCGACCACCGCGTTTGGGAAGCCCGCGTTTGCCGCCCAGTCCGTGAACGCCGAGCGGAAGCCGTGGACGTGGTAAGGCTCCTGCATGTCGCGCAGCACCTTGAGCAGCGTCATGTCGGACATCGCTTTGCCCGTTGCACCGGAGAAGACCACTTCAGCACCTTCGACCCGAAACGCATCAGCCTTTGCGAGGACACCCAGTGCAGCCTCAGAGAGCGGGACTACATGTGCCTTGCTTCGCTTCATATGTTCGGCGGGGATGGTCCAGAGGCGCTCCTCAAGATCGAATTCGTCCCAGGTCGCGAGTCGGACCTCCTGCGAGCGCGTGCCGGTCAGGATGAGGAGGTCCAGCGCGAAACGTCCGAAGGATGGCTTGCGCCGTAGGGCGGTCAGAAACGCTGGAATGGCGACATACGGCATCGCTTTGCGGTTCTGCGGTTTCTTGATCTGTCGTGGCAGGCCCCTACCCGCTTTCAGGCTGCTATTGCCCGACGGTGCTTCGGTCGATCGCCATCCCTTCGCGTGCGCATAGTCGAGCACGGCACAAATCCGGTTGCGTACCTGGCGGGCGGTTTCAGGGATTTCCTGCCAGATCGGGGTGAGGACTTCAATGATGTCGGCTGCGGTGATGCTGCCGGTTGGCATGTCACCGAGTTTGGGAAAAGCGTAGTTCTCCAGACTGGCCAGCCACTGACGGGTGTAGACAGCGCTCTTCCAGCCCGCCTCGTTGTCGGAATGGTACTGGGTGGCCGCTTCGCGGAAAGTCACCTTGGCGGCAGCCTCGTCCTTGCGCTCTATGAGAACGTCGCGCTTTTCGACCTTCACGGCTTTGCGCAGTTCGTTGGCTTTTTGGCGTGCCTCAGCCAGCGTGACCAGTTTGGCGCTCCCGATCCCTATGTCCCGTCGCTTGCCGTCTTGTTGGAGTCGAATCACCCATGACGCTGACCCGGTTCTCCCAACCTTGAGAAAAAGTCCTTCGCCATCCTGATAAGTGCCGGGATTCGCCAAAGCGGCCTTTACCGCCACTGCCGTGAGTTTGCCCATTTCCTTCCCCACATTTCCGCAGGCCGTTCCGGAAAATACAAGTGTGGGGAAGCACCTGCCCTTCCCCACACCTTCCCCACACTAGACCTCGGATGCGGGTGGATCGCGATGGTCATGTAGGGACGGAGCAGGCGCAATATACCGCAGAATTCCAAGGGTTTCTATGGATTTCTGGGGATGCAGATATATGCTAAAAGAAAGGGTGGTGGTGGACAGGGCTGGATTCGAACCAGCGTACGCTTGCGCGGGCAGATTTACAGTCTGCTGCCTTTAACCACTCGGCCACCTGTCCACACGGGCCATTTCGCTTAGGAAATCGAGGGGTCGCACTCGCGATCCCGTACCGAGAGGCGCCCCTTTGGCGAAGCGAGCCTTGCCTGTCAATGCCCTCGCTGGCACAGGCGCAACCAAAGTTGCAAACAGGACGAATTCGATGGCGAAGGGTGAACGCAAACGGGCACTGAGAGGCCGTGCCGGCCGGATGAAAGGTGGGCGCGGGAGCGGCCGCGCGAGCGCGGGTCAGGTGAGATTGTGGGGCCGGCACGCGGTCGAAGCCGCTCTCAAAAATCCCGACCGGGTGCATCGCAAGCTGTGGGCTACCCGCGAAGCGATCGAGACACTCGACGGAGAGTTGCCCGACGATTTCCCGCTCGAATATGCCGATGTGACGGATCTTGCACGCCTCGTAGCGAAGGATGCCCCGCATCAGGGCCTGGTTCTCGAATGCGCTCCGCTGGAAGACATGCATCTCGACGAGATACTCGATGGCGATACCGCGCGCCCCATCGTGGTGCTCGACCAGGTGACCGATCCGCATAATGTCGGCGCGATCATGCGCTCCGCCGCCGCCTTCGGCGCTGCGGCGCTGGTGACGCAGGATCGCCACGCCCCGCCCGAAGGCGGCGTCATCGGCAAGGCCGCTTCGGGTGCGCTCGAAATCCTGCCATGGGTGCGCGTCGTCAATCTGGCCCGTGCGCTCGAACAGATGGCCGATGCCGGATATTGGCGCATCGGCCTGACCGGATCGGCCGAGGCAACGCTTCCCGAAGCCCTGCCCGCCGGCCCCGTCGCGCTGGTACTGGGCGCCGAAGGAGAGGGCATGCGCCAAAATATCGAATCGCATTGCGATGCGCTGGCCAAGCTGCCGATCGGAGACCGGATCGAAAGCCTGAACGTCTCCAATGCCGGCGCGATCGCGCTCTACGCCGTCGCGACGCGGGAGTAATCCAGTGGGGAAGGAAGCGATGTTGTCCAAAAGGTTTCGCACGGTCGCACTCGCCGGTGTGGGCAGCCTGGCGCTGTCGGGCTGCTTTCTCTCGCCAGGCCAGTTCACAAGCGAACTGGAGCTCATGAAAGACGGTAGCTTTGCCTATCGCTACGATGGGGAAATCCAAATGCTCGCGCTGAGCAAACTGGCAGAGATGGGTAGCAAAACGGACGAACCATTCGAGGCCGCATGCCTTGATGACGATTACGAATCCCGCGAATGCACCGCTGCGGAAATTGCCGAGCAAAAGCGCGAGTGGGATGCAGAGGCCGAAAGCCGCCGTGCCAGGAAGAAGCGCAAGGCCGAGCAGATGAAGACGTTTCTGGGCGGGATAGATCCGTCGGATCCGGACGCTGCGCAGGAGCTCGCCGAAAAGCTGGAGCGTCAGCGCGGCTGGAACGCTGTTGAGTATAAGGGCGACGGCCTGTTCGAGGTCGATTTCGCGATCTTCGGCCGACTTACGCACGACTTTTCGTTTCCGACGATCGAGCGCTTCGCCATGGCGAATACCTTCGTCAGCGTCATTTTGCGCGACCAAAGGCAAGTGCGGATCGATGCGCCGGGCTTTGCCGCGCAAGGCAGCGGCAATCCGATGCAGGGGATGGTAGCCGGCATGGCCGGACTAGCCGACCTGTCCCCGAAAGACGAGGAAACCCCTCCCCGGATCGTAGTCGCCGAGGGCCAGTTTTCGATCGTAACCGATGGACGTATTTTGGCGAACAATACCGACGGCGGTCCCAGCCATCATTCCGGCGGTCAGGTCCTGACGTGGGAAATCACGCCGCGCACCGAACAGCCCCCCATGGCCCTGATTTCTTTCGACTAGCGTCATTCTCGCAATGCCAACGAAAACGCCGCGCTTTCCGACATGGAAAGCACGGCGAAGTTCGATCCCTAGCGTGGCGCCGCGAGGCGTGGCAGCGCGTCGGTCAGGAGGTTCGGCTTAATTGACGGCGTCCTTCAGGCCCTTGCCTGCCTTGAACTTCGGCTGGTTCGAGGCCTTGATGGTCATGGGCTCGCCAGTACGCGGATTGCGGCCGGTCGAGGCCTTGCGTTTCGCAACGGAGAATGTGCCGAAGCCGACCAAGCGCACTTCGTCGCCGCTCGAGAGGGCCTTGGTGATTGCATCGAAAACACCTTCGACGGCGCTCGAGGCATCGCTCTTGGAAAGGCCGCTGGAATCGGCAACCGCGCTGATCAGGTCGTTCTTATTCATCGGTGGAAACCCCCTTGTTCTTATCGTCAGATTGGATTGGCTGAATCGCCTCGGTGAAGGCGGACGAATTGAGAGTTTTTTGGCCGAAGTGTCAAAGGCAAATTCGGTAAAAACCGGCGGTTTTCGGGGCCAGACCGAACAAAAACAGGATGAAGCGCGGGTTCACCATACAATGCTGCACCGCACCGCTATGAAAAGGGGCCTCGGCAACCCCGAGGCACGCTTCACGATTCGCTGCGGCGCAGCATATCCTTTGTTAATGCGCGGTCGGCGATGGCGCCTGGTGCGAGTGGTCTGGCTGACTGGCGAGATCGTCCGCCTCGGTCCATTCGATGGGCTCGGGCACATGACACAAGGCTTGCGCCAGCACCTCGTCGACATGGGCGACCGGCACAATCTCGAGACCGTCTTTCACATTGCCCGGGATTTCGGCGAGGTCTTTGACATTCTCTTCGGGAATGAGGACCTTCTTGATCCCGCCGCGCATGGCCGCCAGCAGCTTTTCCTTCAGGCCGCCGATCGCAAGCACCCGTCCCCGCAATGTCACCTCGCCGGTCATCGCGACATCCGCCCTCACCGGAATCCCCGAAAGCGTCGAGACGATGGAGGTTACCATTCCCACACCTGCGCTCGGCCCATCCTTAGGCACTGCGCCCTCGGGAAGGTGAATGTGAATATTGCGCCGGTGAAACAGGCTCGGCTTGATGCCGTAATGCGGCGCGCGCGCCTTGACGAAGCTGAAGGCGGCGGCAACGGATTCGTTCATCACCTCGCCCAGCTTGCCGGTCGTCTTTATCTCGCCCTTGCCGGGGGTCGTCACGCTTTCGATCGTCAGCAGTTCGCCGCCGACCTCTGTCCATGCGAGGCCGGTCACGGCTCCGACTTGCGGCTCTTCCTCGCCCATGCCGTGCTTGAACTTGCGAACACCGGCAAAATCGCTGAGATTTTCGGGCGTGATCGTGACGCTCTCGACCTCGTTCTCGAGGATCTTGCGCAGCGATTTGCGCGCCAACCGTGCCAGCTCGCGCTCGAGCGTGCGGACACCCGCCTCGCGCGTGTAGAACCGGATCAAATCGCGCAGTCCGTCTTCGGTCAGCTCGAACTCGCCCTTCTTGAGACCGTGTTCCTTGATCTGCTTGGGCAGCAGATGGCGCTTGGCGATCTCGACCTTTTCGTCCTCCGTGTACCCTTCCAAGCGGATGATCTCCATCCGGTCCAGCAGGGGCTGCGGCAGGTTGAGGCTGTTCGCGGTGGTCACGAACATGATGTCCGACAAGTCCAGGTCGAGTTCGAGATAGTGATCCTGGAACCGGTTGTTCTGTTCCGGATCCAGCACTTCGAGCAGCGCCGAAGCGGGATCGCCACGGAAATCCTGTCCAAGCTTATCGATCTCGTCGAGGAGGAACAGCGGATTGCTCTTACCTGCTTTCTTGAGATTGGTGACGATCTTGCCGGGTAGCGATCCGATATAGGTGCGGCGGTGCCCCCGAATCTCCGCTTCGTCGCGCACGCCGCCCAGGGATTGCCGCACGAATTCGCGCCCGGTCGCCTTGGCGATGCTCTTGCCGAGCGAGGTCTTGCCGACACCCGGCGGCCCCACGAGGCACAGGATCGGTCCCTTCAGCTTGCGCGTGCGCGCCTGAACCGCGAGATATTCGATGATCCGGTCCTTGACCTTCCCGAGGCCATAGTGATCGGCATCGAGCACTTCCTGCGCCTTGCCGATATCCTTTTTGACCTTGCTTTTCTTACCCCATGGCAGGCCGAGCAGAACATCGAGATAATTGCGAATGACCGTCGCCTCGGCGCTCATCGGCTGCATACTGCGCAGCTTCTTGAGCTCGGCTTCGGCCTTTTCGCGCGCTTCCTTGCTGAGCTTGGTCTTGGCGATCTTCTCGGTCAGCTCGGCAATCTCGTTGCTGCCGTCCTCGTCGCCGCCAAGCTCGTTCTGAATCGCCTTGAGCTGCTCGTTCAGGTAGTATTCGCGCTGGGTCTTTTCCATCTGCCGCTTCACGCGGCCTCGAATGCGGCGCTCGACCTGCAAGACCGAAAGCTCGCCCTCCATAAAGGACATCACCATTTCGAGCCGCTTCAAGGGGTCTTTTTCAACCAATAGCGCCTGCTTGTCGGAAACCTTCGCGCTGATTGCCGCGGCGATCGTATCG
>CAMYIQ010000196.1 GCA_947258465.1 uncultured Erythrobacter sp. | reverse complement strand
GCCGAAGCAGGTTTCCGCCACATCGCGGCTGATGCGCGCAGGCCGCAGGCTTTCGGCATCGATGCAGCACCACATGCTCTTCACTTCCGCGAGCACATCTTCGCCGCGGCGGATCACCGTATTGTAAAAGCTGCGTGCGCCGGCGATCTTCTCCAGCACCGTTTCGGCGATCACCTCGTCATCGAGGAAAGCCGGTTTCCGGTAGGTGATTTCATGTTTCAGCGCGACCCAAGCCTTGCTGGCCACCTCTTCCGCAGGGGCCAGCTTTTGCCAGTGCGCCAGAACCGTATCCTGCACCCAGTTCAGATAGCGCGCATTGTTCACGTGCCCCATGAAGTCGATGTCCGAGGGAATCACTTTGATCGGGAAGGAAAATGGCTTTGCTGACATGTTTGTTAATAGAGCAGAGAAAGGTTAAGTTTGGAAGACTCTGGATTTGCCTTTTTGCAGGTGTGACAAAGCTGCCGCACAGTTCGTCCCGATGGCCAGCAAACCGCGCACACTCTACGAGAAGATCTGGGACAGCCACGTTGTCGAACGGCTCGATGACGGAACCTGCCTGATCTATATCGACCGCCACCTCGTTCACGAGGTCACCAGCCCGCAAGCCTTCGAGGCGCTGCGTCTCGCAGGCCGCCAGGTACGGCGTCCCGATCTCACCCTTGCCGTTCCCGACCATAACCTGCCCACCACGGCGCGCGTGGCGGCGGACGGATCGCGGCTTCCGATCGAGGACGCGCAAAGCGCCGCGCAGCTTGCCGCGCTGGAACGCAACGCACCGTCTTTCGGCATCGACTATATCGACGCGGTCGCGCCCGAGCAGGGTATCGTCCACGTCGTCGGGCCGGAGCAGGGCTTTTCGCTGCCGGGCGCTACCATCGTCTGCGGCGACAGCCATACCGCCGCGCATGGCGGTGTGGGGGCGCTGGCCTTCGGTATCGGGACGAGCGAGGTCGAGCATGTGCTGGCCACGCAGACGCTCCAATTACGCCGGTCGAAATCGATGGAGGTGCGTGTCGAAGGCCCTCTTGGCCCCGGCATCACCCCGAAGGATCTGATCCTGCACATCATCGGCGTGATCGGGACTGCCGGCGGCACAGGCCATGTGATCGAATATCGCGGGCGTGTTTTCGAGGAAATGAGCGTCGAGGGCCGCCTGACCGTCTGCAATATGAGCATCGAAGGCGGTGCGCGTGCCGGCCTGATCGCGCCCGACGACAAGGTTTTCGCCTATCTCCGAGGCAAGCCCTACGCACCCAAGGGCGAGGACTGGGATCGTGCCGTGAAATGGTGGCATTCGCTCGCCACCGACGAGGGAGCGACGTTCGACAAGTCGATCGTCATCGACGCCGCCGATGTCGAGCCTACGGTTAGTTGGGGCACGAGCCCCGAAGACGTAGTGCCCGTGGGCGGCCGCGTTCCTTCTCCCGATAGTTTCGCCGATCCGTCCAAGCAGGAAGCGGCCAGGAAAAGTCTCGATTACATGGGCCTCGTGCCTGAGACCCCGATCGAGGACATCGCAGTCGAGAATATCTTTATCGGGAGCTGCACCAACAGCCGGATCGAAGATTTGCGCGCCGCCGCCGAGATATTGAAGGGCCGCAGGAAGGCACCGGGCGTACGCTGGGCCATCGTGGTGCCCGGTTCGGGGCTCGTGAAGCGACAGGCAGAAGCCGAGGGACTCGATCGCATTTTCACGGATGCAGGGTTCGAATGGCGCGAACCGGGCTGTTCCGCCTGTCTTGCGATGAATCCGGACAAGGTCCCGCCGGGCGAACGCTGCGCTTCGACCAGCAACCGCAATTTCGTGGGCCGCCAGGGGCCGGGGGCACGAACGCATCTCGTCAGCCCCGCCATGGCCGCCGCCGCCGCTGTCACCGGGCGCCTCACCGATGTGCGCAAGCTGCCCCCTTGCCAAGCCGATGACGGCTAACCATTGAAGGAACATGACCAAAAAGCTTTCCGGAAGAGCCGCTATCGCCGGAGCCATCGGCTCCGCCGCCGTCGCCGCAGCCCTGCTTTACGCGAACAAGCGCAAGGAAAGGAAGAACGCCCCGAAACAGCCGGGGCCTATTCCGTCAGGGGAGAATCCCGAAACCGATTGAGTTTGCACGTCAAGGGGGAGAGGAACATGTCGCCGAAATCAATTTTGCTGGCAGCATTGCTGGCGGGATTTGCCATGCCCGCCGCAGCTCAGGAAACGGCCGATATCGAAATGTGGCGGCTCGATTGCGGCACGATCGAGTTGAGCGACGCGGCGCCCTTCTCCGACACGCATCTCTACGATGGAGAGCCGCGCACGCTGACCGATAGCTGCTACCTGATACGAAATGGCGACAGATATCTGCTTTGGGATGCCGGCCTGCCTGCTGCGTTGAAAGGCACCAGCGCGACCCAGTGGGTCTTCACGCTGAGCATCGAGAAGACCATTGCGGAACAACTCGCCCAGATCGATGTGGCCCCGGCCGATGTCACCTATATCGGTATCAGCCACTATCATGACGATCACATAGGCCAGGCCGCGGAATTTCCCGATGCGGAACTGCTGATCGGGCGCGGCGATGCAGAGGCCGTCGCTTCGGGCGAGATGGAAGCAACCCGTGCCCAGCTCGCCCCATGGCTTGCCGCCGGTGCCAGTGGTAAAGTGACGCGTATTGCCGCCGATCACGACGTGTTCGGCGACGGTTCCGTGCGCATGGTGGCGATGCACGGCCATACGCCGGGACACAAATCGCTTGTGGTCGAACTGCCGCAATCGGGCACCTTCATGCTCACCGGCGATCTCTACCATTTCGAAGAGCAGATCGAAAACAAGGGTGTCCCTGTGTTCAATACCGACCGGGCGGACACGCTGGCATCGTTTCACCGCTTCGACCAGATGGCCGACAATCTCGATGCGACCGTGGTGATCCAGCACGACCCGCGTCACCTTGGCCGTCTACCCACCTTTCCCAAGAGCGCCAGATAATGAAAGCTGTCTCGACCATCGAAGGCCGCGCGATCCCGCTTGGCCTCAAGAATATCGATACCGACGTGATCATTCCTGCGCACTGGCTCAAGACCGTCAGCCGCGAAGGCCTGGGCAAGGGTGCGTTCGAAACCATCCGGGCGACGCCGGGCAATCCCTTCGACGTGGAGGATTTCGCACATGCGCCGATCCTTATCGCGGGCGACAATTTCGGTTGCGGGTCGAGCCGCGAACATGCGGCCTGGGCCATGCTCGATATGGGTCTGACCGCGGTCATCGCGCCGAGCTTTTCCGACATTTTTGCGGGCAACGCCTTCAAGAACGGCATCCTTGCCGTCGAATTGCCGCAGGAGCAGGTCGATCGGTTGCTCGAAGTGGCAAAGGACCATCCGATCACCCTCGATCTGGAAAACCAGGTCGTTACCACACCGTTTCAGGACCGGTTCGAATTCCGGATCGATCCATTTCGCAAACGCTGCCTGCTCGAAGGGCTCGACGAGATCGGCCTGACGCTTGGCAGCGAAAGCGCAATTACCAAGCACGAACAAATGCGCGAGGGCGCCATGCCCTGGCTCGACAAACCAAGCAGGAGAGATGCAGCGTGAAGGCAGTCCTTTCGAAGGAAGTCGGTGGCCCCGAAACCCTCGTCGTCGAGGAAATCGATGAACCCACACCCGGCAAGGGCGAGGTCCTGGTCAAGGTTGCGGCCTGCGCTATCAATTTTCCCGACACGCTGATCATTCGCGATCTGTATCAGTTCAAGCCGCCCCGCCCCTTCGCGCCGGGAGGCGAGATTTCCGGCACCATCGAAGCGCTGGGCGAAGGGGTCGAAGGCTTCGCCGTGGGCGACAAGGTCATGTGCGGCGTCGGCAATGGCGGGTTGCAGGAAAAGGTCGCCGTGGCAGCCGCGCGCCTGTTCAAGGTGCCCGAGGGGATCGATCTGGTGAAGGCCAGCGCCCTGCTGATGACCTACGGCACGACCATTCACGGGCTCAAGGATCGCGGCGAGATCAAGGAAGGCGAGACCGTACTCGTGCTGGGTGCCGCAGGCGGAGTCGGCCTGTCGGCGGTCGAACTGGCCAAGGCTTATGGGTGCCGCGTCGTTGCAGCCGTCTCGACCGAGGAGAAAGGCGAAGTCGCCCGGAAGGCCGGTGCCGACGAAGTCGTAATCTACCCGCGTGCCCCGTTCGACAAGGACACTTCCAAACAGCTTGCGAGCGACTTCAAGGCGGCGGTCGGCCCGAACGGCGCGGATATCGTCTACGACATCGTTGGCGGCGACTATTCCGAACCCGCGCTGCGTTCGATCGCCTGGGAAGGCCGCTTCCTCGTCGTCGGCTTTCCAGCGGGAATCGCCAAGATGCCGCTCAACCTGACCTTGTTGAAGAGCTGCGACATTCGCGGTGTGTTCTGGGGCGCCTTCACTGCGCGCGAACCCGAACGCAACCAGGCGAATATCGAGGAACTCTTCGATCTGTGGAAGGCCGGCAAGATCGAGCCGCTGGTAAGCGAAACCTACCCGATCGAGCGCGCGCATGAAGCCATCGCGAAGCTGGAGAACCGGGGCGCTATCGGCAAGCTCGTCGTCACGATGGAATAGCGGTTTCCGCTGCTGCGACGGCGGGAAAATCCGGTCCGCGTGGCGCGCGATTGCAGCATGCCGCGCGATCGCGGGGACTCATCTCTTGTTTCACACGCCGCCCGCGCCTATTCCCGCCTCGCAAGATTCCATCCCGAGAGGACTGACATGACCGATTTCAAGGATCGCGAGCGCGGCGAGGAAGCCAAGTTCGCTTTCGACGAGGAAAATGCCTTCAAGATCGCCGCCCGCCGCAATCGCTTGGTCGGTGAATGGGCCGCCGGGAAGATGGGCCTGACCCAGGAAGAAACGGACGCCTACAAGAAGGCGGTCGTGCAGGCGGATTTCGAAGAAGCGGGCGATGAAGACGTGATCCGCAAATTGCTGGGCGATCTCACTGCTGCCGAATGCGATGTAAGCGAAGCCGACATCCGCACGAAGCTGGAAGAATGCGCCATCGAAGCGCGCCGCCAGTTCATGACCGAGCGGAACTGACATCATGCCGATGGCTGCGGACGACATCGTGACCTTGATCGAAGAGGCGCTGCCGGGCGCGGTCGTGGAAATGCGGGATTTGGCAGGCGACAATGACCACTGGGCTGCGAAAGTAACCGCCCCGCAATTCGCGGGGCTGCCGCGAGTCAAGCAGCACAAGCTGGTTTATGATGCACTGGGTGGGCGAATGGGCGGCGAACTGCACGCCTTGCAACTGACGACTCAAGCCCCCACCTGATTTCGACAGATCACAGCAAATATAAAGGACGGACCCCTATGTCCGACACCAACCAGCGCATCGCCGATATCGTCGGCGGCAAAGATGTCGTCCTCTTCATGAAAGGCACCCCACTGTTTCCGCAATGCGGCTTTTCGAGCCGTGCGGTAGCGATTCTCGACCATTGCGGTGTCGCCTATGACAGTGTCGATGTCCTCCAGGACATGGAAATCCGCCAGGGCATCAAGACCTATTCGGACTGGCCGACCATTCCCCAGCTCTATGTGAAGGGCGAATTTGTCGGCGGTAGCGACATCATGATGGAAATGTTCGAAGCCGGCGAGCTTCAGCAGATGATGGACGATAAGCAGGTCGCCAAAGCGTCCTGATCATTCCCGCCCCGCGCGGCGGCTATCGATCCCGGGCGATGTTGGGTAATTTGGCTTCGCAGGGTCCTATGGGTGGCGGCACGCCTCGCCTCTGCCCCCTTCGAACCCTTCGCCATGAACCCCATAAAACGGGTAAGGCCCGCACGGTGAAACTACCGTGCGGGCCTTTATGCGTCTCGGGTGTCGGGTTTGGAGACCTTTGGGCTGACACCCCCGTTTGAAGATCTGAACGGGACATACGATAGAATGCACAGCGCGTGCCAAAAATCGGGAAATCGGACGAATCCCGGGAATTCCATGCTTAACGGACCTTTCGGCGTATCGCTTAATGTAAAGAACGCCGACAGTGTCGCGATGCCTTTCCGCTTGGCAAGGCGCCTGCCTCCGGCCACTACGTGAATATGAGTGAGCAAAGCGATACCGGGGCCGAGGGCATCCCCGCAGCAACCGTGGTCATCTTTCGCAATGCCCCGCAAGGCGGGCCGCCGCAGGTCCTGATGACCATCCGTTCGCGCGAGATGGTCTTTGCCGGGGGGATGGCCGTCTTTCCCGGTGGGCGGGTGGATCCGGCCGATTTCGATCTCGGTGCCGCCATGGGCGGCCCGCTGGACCCGGAAGAAGCCGCCCACCAGGTCGCCGTCGTACGCGAAACGCTTGAGGAAACCGGGCTGGTCATCGGCCTATCCGGCGAGATCGACGCTGCAAAGGCGCGGGCGGCCCGCAAGTTCTTGCAGGAGACCGGCGAACTCTCGCCGGTGCTCGATCATTTCGGCTGGGAGCTGGACCTCGACCAGCTCGTGCCTTTCGCCCGCTGGTTTCCGAAAAACGAGAATATCCCACGCGTGTACGATACGCGTTTCTACCTTGCCGATCTGGGCACCGGCGCGGTCGAGATCGAGGCTGATCTTTCGGAAAACACTCACCTTTTCTGGACCAGTGCCCAAGGGGCGCTCGATGCGGCGGAGAAAGGCGACATCAAGATCATCTTCCCTACCCGCCGCAATCTCGAGCGGCTCGCGCAGTTCGACAGCTTCGCCGAGGCCAAGGCGCAGGCCGAGGCTATCCCGGTGCGCACGATCACGCCCCATATGGGCGAACGCGACGGGAAGACCTGGCTCGAGATCGGCGAAGATCTCGGCTATCCCGTTACGGCAGAACCCCTGACCACGGTCGCGCGTAGCTGAAGAGGGGCATTCTCAGCCTCTAGTCGGGCGGGTTCCCCGTCCCGGCCACGCCCCACCGTTCGAGAACGGCCTGCGCATCCGCAGCCTCCGCGACCGTTTCCGGGGGTGTCCGCACTGGCGATCGAGAAAATCTCGGTGCAGGACGCGGCTGGAAAGCGACCTTGCCAGAAATAAGCGAACCGCGAACGTCATTCGTCGTGCTGGTCGCCGCTTCTTGAAGCGTGAGAACGGGTGTTACGCAGGCATCGCGATCGGCAAACAGCGTTTCCCATTCCCGCATCGATCGCCGTTTGACGATGGGCGCGATCGAGGCGGCACGATCGGGCCAATGCCGTGGGTTCAGATGGTCGGGGAAATCCTCCGGCTGCAAGCCGAGACCCGCAACGAACGCATCGTGAAACGGTTTTTCCAGCGCGCCCACCGCGATATGGCGGTCATCGGCGGTTTCATAACAGCGGTAGAAATAGGCGCTTCCATCGAGGAGGTTTCCCCCTCGGCCGGGGAACCACTGACCCATCTGCATCCAGCCGGCCAATTGCGTCATCAGGACGCTGATTCCGTCGATCATCGCGACATCGAGCACCTGTCCCTTGCCGGACCTTTCGCGTTCTTGCAGCGCGGCCAGAACCCCCATGGCGAGGAACATCCCGCCGCCGCCGAAATTCCCAACCAGATTGAGTGGCGGCGTC
>CAMYIQ010000195.1 GCA_947258465.1 uncultured Erythrobacter sp. | reverse complement strand
TCGTGCCGCTGCGCGCATTCCGTCAGCGCGATCATCCCGGCTTGCAGCAGATCGTCGACATCGACCGAGGCTCCGCAACTGGCCTCGTAATACCATGCCAGCTTGCGCACCATGGGGAGGAAATTGCCGATGCGCTGGTTGATTTCGCTCGAATAGGCGCGCTGTGCATTGAAATGGGAGTGGTCGTATCTCATGCCGCGAGGGCCTCCGTTTCATGGCCGAGTTCAGCAGGTTGTTCGGAAGATTCGTCGCCCACCACCGCGATGACCTCGATCGGTTGGGCGGCGGGTAGTTCGTTGATCGACAGCACCAGGCATTGCGGGGCGCGCAGCCGCAGCAGGGCGGTCAGCGCGCGTCGGGCGCGTGGTTGGACGATCAGCGCCGGGCGTGTCGCTGCCGGATCGCGCTGCGCGACGATGGCCGCGATACGCTCCCCAATGGATCGCGCCAGGTCGGGTTCGATCACGATCTCGCCCGATGCGGGATCCTGCAGCCCGCCGACAACCATGTCCTCGAGGCTTGCCGCCAGAGTGATGACGGGCAGCTTGGCATCGGGCGGACAGGCTTCGGCGACGATCATGGCCCCCAGATCGGCGCGGACGATATCGATCAGGCGATCATGCTCGGCGGTCTGCTGCGCGGCGAGCGATAGGCTCGAAAAGACACGCAGCGAGTGGCGCAGGGAAATGCCGTCGGCCAGCAGGGCTTTGAGCAGGCGGGTCACGGCCGCAAGCGTCAGCGGCTGCGGTGTGATCGTCTCGATCAACTGGCCATGGCGTGCACGCAGGTGATCGATCAGGTCGCGCACCTGATCCGGCCCCAGCAGGTCCTGCGCGCGGGCTGCCAGCAACTGGTGGATTTGCGTCGCGATGACGCTTTCGGGATCGACCGCGAGATAGCCTTCGGCCACGGCCAGGTCGCGGGCGCCCGGATCGATCCACAGGGCGGGACAGCCGAAACTCGGATCGACCGTCGCCTCGCCTGGCACCGCTTGGGAATGCATGACCTCGCCCGTGTCGATCGCCAGCAGGTGATCCGGCTTGATCTTGCCGCCCCCGATCGTCGCACCGCCCAGCGTGATGCGATAGGCGTCGGGTTCCACCTCAAAGCTGTCCTCAATGCGGAACTGGGGAACGATGAAGCCGAACGTCTGGCACATCTGCTTTCGCAGACCGGTAAGCCGGGCAACCAGCGTCGCGCCGCGCTTCTCGTCGGTCAGATGGATGAGGCCGTAGCCCAGTTGAATCGTCACCAGCGTCTGGTCGGTCACCTCGTCGATCGCGATATGCGACGGATCGGGCGTGACGACGGGTTCGGGAATATTGGCGGCCGCTTCCTGGCGCTTGCGCAGATTGAACCACAGCCAGAACGCCCCGGCCGATAGCGGAAGGATGATCGATTGCGGCATGGCGGGAATGCAGCCGATCACGAACAGGATGCAGGCGACGGGCAGCCAGATCTTGGGGTCCGCCAACTGGCCGCCGATCTGCCCGGTCAGATCCCGCGCATCGGATACGCGGGTGACGATGACCGCTGCGGCGATCGACAGCAGCAGCGCGGGGACCGAGGCGACCAGCGCGTCGCCCACCGCCAGGGTGACATAGAACTCGGCTGCTTCGCCTGCGGAAAGGTCGTGAGTGGAAACACCCAGCACCAGACCCGCGATCACATTGATCAGCAGGATCAGAAGGGCAGCGACCGCATCGCCCTTCACGAATTTGCTGGCACCGTCCATCGATCCGTAGAAATCGGCTTCGGTGGCGATTTCGCGGCGGCGTGCCTTGGCCTCGTCGGCCGTCAACAGGCCGGCGGCGAGATCGGCGTCGATCGCCATCTGCTTGCCGGGCAGGGCGTCGAGCGTGAAGCGGGCGGACACTTCCGATACGCGCCCGGCGCCCTTGGTCACGACCATCAGATTGATGATCATCAGGATCAGGAACACGAAGATGCCGACCGCGAAATTGCCGCCGATGAGAAAGGCCCCGAAGGCTTCGATCACCTTGCCCGCAGCAGCTCCGCCCTCATGGCCGTTGAGCAATACGATGCGTGTCGAGGCCACGTTCAAAGCAAGACGCAAGAGTGTCGCGAAGAGCAGCACCGAGGGGAAGGATGAAAAGTCCAGCGGCTTCTGCGCATTCATGGCCGCCATCAGGATGGACACCGACAGGGCGATGTTCATGACGAAGAAGACGTCGAGCAGGGTTGCGGGTATCGGCATGACCATCAGCAGGATGATGGTCAGAATACCGATCGGCAGGGCCAGCCCGGGGTTGAAGAACTGACGCGCGCTCACAGGCCGAGCGCCTTGAACTTGCCATAGGCGGAAGCGATGTGCCGGTTCGCCCGGCTGTCGGACCCGCCGACATCACCGAAGGTCGAGCGGAGGGTATCGGCCATGGAAGGTCGCTGGACGGCATCGGGCGCCGGTGGCGGGGGCGAAAGCCTTTTGCGATAGGGCGCGGCAGGCTGGAATTCCGGTCTGGCCGCATGGCTCGTGAACTCGGCAGCTATCCCGGGCGTGTTTTCGGGGAGCGGTGGTGCGCCATAGGCCGCATCGACCTTGCCGCGCATCAGGGTCATCACTTCGCCGATCGAACGGGGAGCGCCGTCGGCGTAGAAGATAGGGCGGTTCGCCCTTGCGGCTTGCGGCATCAGGGCAACGGCCGATTGGTCGGGATTGCTGGCAAGCGCGCCGAGGAATTTCCGGGCCCCGCCAAGACCGAGAAAATGCGCCAGATAGAGTTCGGCTGGTTCCGGTTCGCGGCCCAGCGTCGTGCGCAGCCCGTCGGCATTGTCGCGCGTGAGCTCGGCCGCCATCAGGGAAGAGGCATCGGCATCATAGCGCAGCGAGAGCAACTGGTCGCGCGTTGCGGCATCGGCAACCCGACCATTGGGTGCGATGGCAGCGTCGGCCCAGTCCATCCCGTGTTTCGCCCCGTGCCTGTCGAGCGTCCGCAGCCAGGTGGAGTCGATGAACTGATAGAGGCCGGTGGCGCTCGACGTCCGCGCCTTGGCGCTGGGGTCCAGGCCGGATTCGAGCCGTGCCTGGGCCAGCAGGTAATCGAAATCGACACCTGTCCGCGTTGCGGCGCGGGCGATGGCACCCTGCACTTCGGCGGTCTGGACGGGACTGATTGTAGGCACGAAACCTCCGGGATTGGTTGTCCCGGTGTTTCAGCAAGAGGCGTGCCAAATTCGAAAGTTGATGCGACCCGATGGGCTCAGGCGAGCGCTATACTCGTCTTATGTCGGGGGAGGGCGGAATAGGGGGACGTATTCCCGCTCAGCGTGCCGAGCCGGTTCTGTACGTTGCTGGCGATAAGGTTCCGCAGGCGGCGATTGATCTCGTTCAGGCGGCGCACCGCGTCGAGAATGCCGAGGCACTCTTCGTCGAGGTTCGCCTTATCGACGGCTTCCAGCTTGCTGCACAAATCGATCTTGCCGGTCGTGCAGGTGACGATCCGATCGAGATCGAGGGCGGCAAGAGCCTGCCGCTCGCCCTGCAAAAGTGCGAGCAATTGTTGCAGGGTAGAGAGAGTGTCCTGTTTGCGGGTCATTTCCCGACCTTTCCGTACAGGTCCGCCGCAATGATCGCATCGGCGATCTCGGTGGGGATCAGCGGGTAGGAGTTGGTTTCAATGGCCTTGCGGATCTCGGCCACACGGTCATGATCGACGGGGATGTCCCGGCCTGCCGATACGCGCGTGGTCGACATCGGCGCTTCCGCTTCGCGCGGCCCGATCGCAACCTTTTGCGTGGGGGTGATTTCCCCCGCAGGCGTCACACCGGCACTCGGGCGCACGATAGACCCCTGAAATTCCGGCAATCCGACAATACGCATCGTTTCGCTCCATAAGCTGGTTATCCAACAGAACGGCGAAACATGCGCGGGTTTAACTCCCCGGCAATGTTTTTTGCCGGTTACGGCAAATCGATGCCGACCTGCCCCGGCCGGATCACCCTTGCGCGCAGGGCTTCGGCCCTTTTTCCGTTGGTGCGAACCTTGATCCACTCGCCTTGCGCGCCGTCTTCCACGGCCGAACCTTGCCGGGTCAATGTGAAGCCGTTGCCGCGCACCAGAATACTGACGTTTTCCCCGCGCTTGACGATCGCTTCCCCTTGGCTTTGGCCGAAACGGCTCGCTGCGCCCATTCGGCTGTCTACAGCGACATAGATGCGCCAACCGGCAGTCGGACAGGCGATCTGCACCGATCGCTGGTCGCGCCCGAACCATTGGAGATCCAGAGGGGTCCGACAATCGTCCAGACGCAGGCGCCGATCTACCGGCAGTTTCGCACCGCCCGGCTGGCCGATGCCGGCGCCGGTGAAATCGGCAACGGCCCGATCGATGATCGACAGGTCCATGGGAGACGCCGCCATCGCGGATGTCGCGAAAAATGCGGCTGCAATCGATCCTAGAAACTGTTGGCGCATGGTTGGTACTGGCTCCGGTTCACGATATTCGCCTCCTGAAAGAGAGGCACGTCCCCGTCATTCAGCAAAATCCGTGCCATTCGTCGGGGTGCGGAGGTAATCGACCGAAATCACGATTTCGTCCCTGACATTCGGCATGGCGATGAGCCGCGCGGCAACGCCCGCATCCTCTGCCTCTTCCAGCAGTCTTTCGCCTTCGGCCAGCGCCTCGGCCCGCCGGGTGGGTGCATAGCCGACCGATATGGTGGCAACCTGCCGATCGTCGCTGGCGGCGGCAAGCAGCCACTCGCGAGTGCTTTCGCCCACACCCGGCCTGTGCAGGGCGAGCGCCGAAGATCCCTGCGCCGCAGACTGTCGCGGTTCGGCTGGCGCGGCCTTCTCCGGCGTTTCATTCGCAGCCTGAGCGGTAATGAGAAACAGGATGAGGGCGAGATCGGCGGTAATCGTCTGCCACCCCGACGCGGCACGCAAAATCATGCCGCTTCCCTTTCGGGTTCCGGAGCCATGTCGGGCACGCTCGCGCGCCGAATACAATGGGCCAGCCATTCCAGCACTTCGTCACGATCGATTTCCTCGCGGCGCGATCTCCGCGCGATCGCGCCCCCCAGGGGCGAGAAAAGAAAGTTGGCCGCGACGAGACCATAGAGCGTCGTCACGACGGCCATAGAAATCGCTCCGACGATACCGGCGTCCTCGGGGGCGGCGCCCCGCGCATGTCCGAGCGCGACGAGAGTGCCCGCCAGGCCCAGGACCGGGGCGAGATCGGCGGCGCAATCGAACACGCGTATCGCGGTCTTCGCATTGGCAAGCCGGGCTTCCTTGAACTTGGAGTGCTCGCCATGCAGCGACTGGATCGACCGCTGACTGATCATCAGATCCGAAAGACTGTCGAACTCGTTATCGCCGAAGTGGCGCGGTTCCGCGCGTATGAAACCGTCATCGGCGATTTCGCGGATCTGGATGGCGAGGCTGGCCTTGGCCTTCGCCGCATTGAAAGGCGCGCCAAGCAGCCCGCGCAGGGCACCGGCGGCAACGCGGCTGTCGGCGAACCCGCAGCGCAGGATCGTCGCGGCGAGCGTGCCGACAAGGACGATGGCAATGGCCGTCGGATCGTACCAGGTGTTCAGCATGAATTTGCTACTCCTTGCCGCCAAGAACGACCGGCATGGGGCCAGATTTATCCGGCGGACGAACTTTGCCGCATCCCGGCAAGAGCTTGCCACATTCTGCCGGATTGCCCTTTTTCCGCCCTCCAAATCGATTTTGGCACGCCCCTTGCTGAACATCTCCCGTAATTCTTGCGGAGGCTCAGATGAGCGACAGATTATTCGGCATTCA
Source organism: uncultured Erythrobacter sp. (assembly GCA_947258465.1). Lineage (GTDB taxonomy): Bacteria > Pseudomonadota > Alphaproteobacteria > Sphingomonadales > Sphingomonadaceae > Qipengyuania. The sequence goes on along the minus strand of CAMYIQ010000195.1, from coordinate 2,399 downwards.
CGGGGCGGCACTGGAAATCCGGTCGCAGCGCATGGCGGTGCTGGGTTCGAACATCGCCAATGCGGCAACCCCCGGATACAAGGCCCGCGACGTGGACTTCGCTTCCGCGCTGCAGGCCCGCCTCGGAGGGGCGGAAACCGCACGCGCCACCGACAATGCCATCCAGTATCGCGTGCCGACCATGGCGAGTCTCGACGGGAACACCGTCGAAATGTCCACCGAACAGGCGGCGTTCGCTGAAAATGCGGTCGCTTATACGGCCACGCTCAACTTTCTGCGCGGGCGGGTCGAAACCGTCACTCGCGCGATCAGGGGCGAATGACGATGGCCGGTCCGACTTCCTTTTTCGATATCGGCCACCGCGCCATGTCCGCGCAGCTCGTGCGGATGAACACCGCCGCCTCCAATCTCGCCAATGCCGGTTCGGTGTCGGGTAGCGAGGAAGAGGCTTATCGTCCGATGCGCACTGTCTTCGAGCAGGAGCTCGACCGTGCGAGCGGCCTTTCATCGGTCCGTGTGGGCGGCGTGGTGCGCGAAGATGTCGCGCCGATCCGCCGTCACGATCCGGGGCACCCGCTCGCCGACGAGAACGGCGACGTGTGGGAGGCTCCCGTCGATGAGAACGCCGAAATGGTCGAGATGCTCGAAGCGTCCCGCCAGTACCGCAACATGGTCGAGGCCATGTCAACCGCCAAGCAGCTCATGCTCGAAACGATGAGAATGAAATGATTACTTCGACCACCAATCAGGCGGCCAACCCCGCCACATCGAACGCGCCCGTTGCCGGTCGTGGAATGAGTTCGCTGGGGCAGGGTGACTTCCTGCGCCTGCTGACTGTCCAGATGCAGCAGCAGGACCCCTTCAACCCGGTCGATAACAAGGAAATGCTGGCGCAGATGGCGCAGTTTTCCTCGCTCGCGGGTGTCACCGAAACAAATGCCATGCTCGAGCGGATCGCGGACAAGCTCGACCAGTTGATCGTCACTTCCCAGTCCGCGTCCGATACCTGACCAAGGAGACTTTCCATGTCCTTCTATACCTCGCTCAACGGTATGAAAAACGCGCAGACCTCGCTCGGCGTCATCGCGCATAACATCTCGAATTCGGAAACCTACGGTTTCAAGCGCAGCCGGACCGAATTTTCGGAAATCGTCGCCGGATCGGCGCTGACCAACCCCCGGATGATTAAGGGCATCGGCGCATCGGTGGAATCGATCACGCAGAACTTCGCCCTTGGCCCGGTTGAGCAGACCGGTTCGGCACTGGATCTTGCGATTACCGGTGACGGGTTCTTCACCACGCGCTCTGCGGTGGATGGAACGACCCTTTACACCCGTGCAGGTTCGTTTTCGATGAGCGATACCGGCCATATCACCGACAGCGCCGGCAATCGCCTGCAAGTGTTTTCGGTCGATGGAAATGGCCAGGTCACCGGCAACGGTATTTCCGATGCGCAGGTGCCCGCAGTCAATGCAGCCGGTTCGGAATTCGCGGGCGTTACCATTACGGAGACGGGCCTTGTTCAGGCGTCCTATGCCGATGGATCGGTCGAACCGATCGGTGCGGTGGCGCTCGCCAGCTTCATTTCGCCAAACGGGCTCAAGAAGGTCGGCTCCGCCAATTGGGAAAGCACCGGACTGTCTGGTGCTGCGAGCTATGGTTCCCCGGGATCGGGTGCCTATGGATCGCTGCTTTCGGGCGCACTCGAACGCTCGAATGTCGACATCGCCGAGGAACTGGTCGGTCTGATTACCGCGCAGCGGAACTTCCAGGCCAATGCCAAGGCTATCGATACCGCGACCCAGATCTCGCAGACGGTCATCAACCTGCGGAGCTGATTGCCATGGATCGCCTCATCCATACCGCGCTATCGGGCATGCGGGCGTCGATGGACAGCCAGCGCGTCATCGCGAGCAATATGGCCAATGCCAATACGCTCGGGTTTCGCGCGGAAATGCTCGACCAGCGCGCCGTCACCATCGAGGGGCAACCCAACGAGGCGCGCGCGATGCAGACCGCCAGCGTGCGCGGTGCGAACATGGTTGCGGGCGAAGTCGTGGATACCGGCCGCGATCTCGATATCGCGATCGAGACCGATGCGCTCATGGCGGTGCAGGCGGCCGATGGTACGGAAGCCTATACCCGCCGGGGCGACCTTTCGGTCTCGGCTACCGGTCTGCTCGTCAATGGCGAAGGACGGCCGGTATTGGGAGATGGCGGCCCCATCACCATTCCGCCGGTCGGCATTCCGGCGATCGCGCCCGATGGCACGATCACCATCGCCGATCCGGCCGCGCCCGAGCAGGCCCCGACCGAAATCGGACGGATCAAGCTGGCGGCGTGGGAAGGCTCGCCGGTCAGCAAGGGGCTGGACGGCCTGTTCCGCGTCGAAGGCGGCG
>CAMYIQ010000194.1 GCA_947258465.1 uncultured Erythrobacter sp. | reverse complement strand
GTTCGGGATCGTGCGCTCTTTCAGCTTTGCCATGACCGAGCGGTAATCGGTCTCCACCCAACCGTTCTCGGCCGCGATCTGCGGCGCAAGCGCTTCCATTTGCGCCCGGATTTCGTAAAAGCCGCGCCGCGCTCGGCTCATTTCCTCGCGCGGATCGATGTCGATACCCCAGTTCTTGAGCGCGAGAGCATAGAGTTCCTCGGGCATGCGCGGATCCTGGCGCGAAGCGGGCAGGACGACCTCTTCGGTCCAGCTCGCATAGTCGGCGAACTGCGCGTCCATCGCGTCGAGCGCTTCGTCGGCACCTGCGATCTCATATTTGCCGAACAACTCGCGAATGCCGCTGGCGAAGGTCGGGATCTTGCCTACCGATTCGCGTACCTCGACCACATAAGGCCCCATCTTGCCTTCGCCGCGGCTGGCTTCGAAGCGGCGCTTGGCCAATTCGGTCATCGGCTCGGTATCCGGCCAGGTGCCGGTGTAGCGCTGCAGCAGTTCCAACGCTTTCGCGCGGCGATTGGGAGCGGTCTGTTCGGACAGCAGCGACCCGATGGTCTGGAACATGCTTTGCGGCACTTCCGCGAATTCGAGCATATAGCGCCGGTTCAGTTGGGTGCCTTCGATGCGCCGGTCGAGCGCATCGATCAGGATCTGCAGGTCCTGCTTCACGTAGAGATTGCTCTCGCTCGCCATGGCGGCGGCGAATTCGGCCCGCAGCGCGCGGGCACCGGCGAGATAGCGGTCGTCGCGGTCGAGCGCCATGTCGTTCACCAGGCCGTCATATTGCTCGTAGCCTGCGAAACTGGCGCTCGTCGGAAAGATGCTGGCTTCGAATTCGATCAGCTTCTGCGTGTAGGCATTGCTGGTTTCGACCCATTCCGGGCTGGCCGGAGCCTCGGTCTGTTCCTGCGCGGCGAGCGGGACGGCGGGTAGCGCCACGGCAAGCGCGATGGCGGCGGCGAAAGTCTTCATCTTACGAACCCCTCATAATCGATGCACGAGGGGTGCCGCCTCTCGGCTCGCGTGGCAAGCGCAAGCCGGACGAACGTGTCTTACCAGCGGATGAGTGGCGGGACGGCAAATCGCCCGATCGCGGCGCCCAGTGCTACGGGCATGGAATGCCAGATCCCGAGGTGGGTCAATGTGTCGATCGGACAGGCCAGACCATAAGCGAAGCTGCCCAGCGCGCCTGCGGCAATCCCGGCGAAGGTTCCGGCGGTTGTGGGCGAGACCGGAGCGCCGCGGCGCAGCCATCCGACCAATGCGAGGAAGGTTACCAGACCGAAACCCGATCCGGCGAGGAAACAGTCTAGTCCATAAGGATCGTGCGTGACTTCGTGCGGGTCGCCGTGCAGTCCGAGCATCACCAGCGCGGCAACGGGCAGGACGGCGAACATCGCCAGCGACCAGCGTGCGCCGTCATGGCTGTTGCCGACGCGCGGCCCGGCCATGCGGACCGCAGCCAGAGCTGTGGCCAGGCCGAGCAGGCCGAGCAAGCCGTTGGCGATGAAGAAAAACGCCGAGGCCTGGCCCGACAGGGCGCCGCGCCACAGCCCATCGAGCAATTCGACGGCGAGGATCGTTCCGGCAACGGCCAATGCCACCAGCACAATGCCGTGCACGAGCTTCATCGGCTGGACCGGCGACAGGTCCGCCGCGAGTTCGTCGATCAAAGGGTTGGGGACCCGATTCATGTCAGTCTGCTTTCTCTACGAGCGCGGACAGTTTCTTCAGCCCGCGATGGATATTCACTTTGACCAGGCTTTCGCTCTGGCCGGTCTTGGCGGAAGCTTCGGCGATCGAAAGCCCCTCTATCTTGACGAGTTCGATCACTTCGCTCTGTTTGTCCGGTAGGTGGACGAACAACCGCTCCAGGCTCATTCGCGCCATTACCGCCTCTTCCTCGCTGTCTTCGGCAGCGTCGTGATCGCCCAGCTCGTCTTCCGCCTTGCGATAGATTTTGCGCAAGTGGTCGATCCAGCGATAGCGCGCGATTGCCGCCAGCCAGGGCAGGAAGGCGCGGGTTGGATCCCAGGTCGCGCGCTTGGCATGGACTGCCATCATCACATCCTGAACCAGATCGTCGAGCTGGGCTGGCGCGACCCGGCGGCGGAAATAGCGTTCGAGCCACAGCTGGATCTCGGCGAGGAGAACGCGATAGGCGCTGGCGTCGCCCTTCTGCGAGGCGGCCATGAGCTGCGCGAGGCTGGCTTCATCGGCGATCATCGCGTCCTACTCCCCTCGATGTGCATGTTATCAACTGGCGCGGCGCGAGGCGAGCAACGCGTCGAGCGAAAACAATCCGCCCCCGCGCGACACCAACACTGCGGCCATGGCGACCCACAATATGTGCGTCTGCCACCAGGCTTCGGGATAGACGAAGATCTGGATCACCAGCGTCATGATCAGCAGCGACAGCGCCGAAAACCGCGAAAAAATGCCGAGCACCAGGAGTATGGGGAACAGGTGCTCGGCCCAGGTGGCCATCGGGGTCGCGATGGCCGGGGGGATGGGCAGGCCCGAATATTCGTACTCGAACAGGAAATAGGCCTGGTCGCTGATCGAGAGCAGCGAGCCGTCCTCGACCTTGGTGCGGCCCGAACGCCAGAATATCCCGGCGAGCGCCACGCGGGTAAGCAGCAGCGCAAGCCCTTCCGGCACGCGCGAGGCGAGCCATGCGGCAAGTTGGTCGTAACGGGCGAGTAGCATGTGCATGGCTTGCCTTTTGCTGTCGATGAGGCGCGCGGATCAGCGCTTGATGGCGGTCAGCGAACCCTTGCCCTTGGGCGTCGAGATCTTCTCGCAACTACCCTTGGGAACGAGCTTCCAGGCATTACCCTGGTAATCGCGGGTAGAGGTGCCGGCGCAGGTGGTGCCCGGGCCAGCGGCACAGTCGTTTTCACCGGCTTTGGCGACGCCGTAACATTTTTCCACCGCGGGCTTCTTTTGCGCGGCGGCGGGCGTGGTGGCGAGCCCGGCGGCGACGCTGGCGGACAGTGCGATCCCGGCCATGCGGGCGATCGATTGGGTGTTCATCTCGGTATCTCTCTCGAAAACGTCACTTGGGAATGCCCCTGCGTGTGTGCCGGGACTGGTGCGTTATTCGCGAGCATGCCCGGCATCGTTACAGCTCGGGCGAAAAAAGCCGGCGGTGTAACCGGACCCTGTGCGGCGGCGAATGTCCTCCATGTGCGCAGTCCCGCGCATCACGATCGAAAGGGATCCCGTCCAATGACCGCCATTCGCAAACCCGTCGCTGCTGCTGCTGCGGCAGCCTTCGCGCTTTCCTCCATGGCCGCCTTCGCCGCAGAACCGCCCGCTGGCAGCAGCGGACGTGCCCTCAATTCGCAAGACACCGTCCATTGCTATGGCGTGCATTCGTGCAAGGGCCAGTCGGATTGCTCCACTGCCGAGCATGACTGCAAGGGGCAGAACGACTGCAAGGGCCACGGCTTCAAGGCGATGAAGGCGGGCGATTGCCTCGCCAAGGGCGGTACGATCGGCGACCTCGGCTGATCCGCCTCCCGACGACCCGGCTAGCTCCTGCCCCTCCGGTTTGCCGGGCCGCCCCCCTTTTCTCCGCCACGGAGTTCGCATGAACGCAATCATCCCCTTTCGCGGTTTCGGCCTCGGCCTGAGGCGCACGCATTACGCCGACTTCCTCGAGGGCGATGTTGATGTCGATTTCGTCGAGGTCATTTCCGAAAACTACATGGTCGAGGGCGGCAAACCTTTGCGGGTGCTCGAGCAGGTGCGCGAGAAACACGCGGTCATTCTGCACGGGGTCTCCCTCTCGATCGGCTCGGCGCAGGGGCTGGACGGGGGCTATCTCGACCGATTGCGCACGCTCACCAACCGGATCGACCCGCTATGGGTTTCCGATCATCTGTGCTGGACCCGCACCGGCGCGCATAACAGCCACGACCTCCTGCCGCTGCCGCTTACGGCCGAAGCGCTCGACGTGGTCTGCGCCAATATCGACCGCGCGCAGGAAGCGCTCGCGCGGCCGATGCTGTTCGAAAACCCATCCAGCTATCTCACCTTTCCCGAAGACGAGATGGCCGAATGGGAGTTTCTGTCCGAGATGGTGCGCCGGACTGGCTGCTATCTGCTTCTGGACGTCAATAACGTTTATGTGAGCGCGCATAATCACGGGTTTTCGCCCAGCGACTACATCGCGGGTTTGCCGCTGGATCGCGTACGCCAAATCCACCTTGCCGGGCACGAACCGGGCGACATCATCATCGATACGCATGATCGCGAAGTGAGCGAGGGCGTGTGGCAGCTTTATGCCGAGACCGTCCGGAAGCTCGGCCCTGTGGCGACGATGATCGAGCGCGACGACAAGATCCCACCGCTCGCGGACCTCCTTGCCGAGATCAACCGCGCGTGCTCGCTCGCCAATAGCGTAACCGGGACGCTGGCCGCATGACCGAGCTTGCCCAACGACAGGCCGCCTTTCTCGGTGCGATCCTCGACGATGAAGCTCCGCTGCCCACGGGTTGGGGCGCGGAACGCGCGCCGGGCATGGCGATCTATCGCAACAACTATCGCACGTCGCTGGTCGAAGCGCTGCGTTCGACCTTCGAGCGGACCGGGCGGCTAGTTGGCGAAGAGGCGTTCCGCCGCGCCGCAGCGCATCACTGCATCATGCATCCCCCGCGAAGCTGGACTCTCGACCTCGTCGGGAAGGGCTTTCCCGAAACCTGCACCGAGCTTTTCCCACACGATCCCGACGTGGCCGAACTGGCTGCGCTCGAATGGGCGATGCACGAGGCATTTGTCGCGCGGAACACAAAACCGCTGACCACCGCCGGATTCGGGGAGGCCTGCGCCAAATTCACCGAAGGCGACTGGGAAGCCCTCACATTAACCTTGGTGCCCGATCTGCGCGTGGTTGGCGCAAGCCATGATCTCGTTCGCCTCTGGTCTTCCCTTGCGGCGGATAGGGCGAAACCGGATATGGTCCCGTGCGGAGAGGCGCAATGTGCGATCGTCTGGCGCGAGGGCGAACGACCCGTCTTCGTTCTTCGTCCAGCATGGGAAGGCGCGGCACTGGACGCGTTTCAGAGGGGCGCGACATTCGGCGCGGTTTGCGCGGCGCTGATCGAAACGCTGGGCGAAGAAGCGGCAATCGCCGAAGCCGGCGCGATGCTGGCCCGATGGGTCGGCGAAGGGCTGGTCGACAAGCTGGCTCAGGGGGCAGAGGCGTCGCCCGCCATTCCCCCGCTCTCGCCCTCGTTGCCCGACTCGTCCTTGTCGGTCCGGTAACGGTCGAACCAGGCGAGAATATTCTCGGTCTTGGCAATCAGGCGCGATGGGCGCGCGGCAATGCCATGCGAACTGCCCGGTACGCGAATGAGCATGGTGTCGACGCCGCGCAGCTTCAGCGCCTGGTAGAACTGCTCGCTCTCGGTGATCGGCGTGCGGTGGTCTTCCTCGCCCGTCAGCAGCATGGTCGGCGTGGTGACATTACCGACCAGGCTCAGCGGCGAGCGTTTCCAGTAATGCATCGGGTCCTCCCACGGCAGGGCGGGGAACTGATGATGCGTCTGGAAGATATAGCTGTCGGCCGTCAGCGTCTTCGATAGCCAGTTGATCACCGGCTTGGCCGCCACCGCCGCATTGAAACGATCGGTCAGCCCGACGAGATAGGCGGTCGCGATCCCGCCCGCCGACCCGCCGGTGACGAAGAGGTTGTCGGTATCGATGAACCCTTTGGCGATCATTGCATCGACGCCCGATAGATGGTCGGCCGCGTCTTCCTCGCTCGAATATTTGTGTTCGAGCAGTAATGCGAAATCCTCGCCATAGGAGGTCGAGCCGCGATGGTTGTCGTAGAAAACGACGTAGCCCTCGGCCGCGTACCGCTGCACCTCGGCGCTGAAATGCGGGCCATAAGCGGCATGAGGGCCGCCATGAATTTCGAGGATCAGCGGGTATTTTTTCGCCGGGTCGAAGCCGGGCGGCGTGACGTACCAGCCCTGGATCTCGGTGCCATCGAAACTCGAATTATAGGTGATCTCGTGCACTTCGCCGAGCGTTCTGTAGGCGAGGACGTCCTCGTTCAGCGCAGTAAGCTGGCGAGTGCGGTTGCCGCTGCGCACGGCGAGATCGGCGGGTCGCTGGCTGGTCCCCGCGGTCCAGGCCAATGTGCCGTTTGCCGCCACATCGTAAGTGCCGCTTGTATAGGGACGCCCAAGCGTTGTGCCGCCGAGACCCTCCGCAACGGTTGTGACACGACC
>CAMYIQ010000193.1 GCA_947258465.1 uncultured Erythrobacter sp. | reverse complement strand
GGATAGCGTCACATCGCGCGAGCGGTTGATAGCGTAATCGGTCTGGAGCCGGGTATTGTCCCAGAACGGCAATTCCCAGTTGGCCCCGAATTTCCAGTCCGACTGGGTTTCCTGCGCAAGATTGGGATTGCCGCCGGTGGTAACCGTGGCGAGGACGCTCTGCCCGGTCGCGAAATCGAACACCGGCACATTGAACTCGTCGATCCGCGGATTGCCGAGCGCGGAAATGCCCGGCGCCACCTCGCGCCAGATCCGCGTCGCCTGAAGGTTGAGCTTCGCGAAGGGCGACCAGTTGATCCCGGCGGTCCAGTTGGCGAGGCTGCCGAAATCGGACAGATCCTCCGCGCCCGCGGCGAAATTGACGCTGGCCGTGCCGATCGCGCCCCAGGCCCCGCCGCGCCGGGCGATGGGGATATTGACGTTCACGCCGCCATCGAGCCGACGCCGGGTGATCGAGGCCTCGCTGGCCGAACGGGTATCGGCGCTTTCCAAGCGCTTCCAGTCCAAGCCGAGATCGATGGTGGTCGATATCTCGCCTGCGGGCAGTTCGAGGGGGTAGCCGGTAAAGGTCGCCTTGTTGACGATGGTGCGCGTGCGCGTCTCGGCCCTGTCGAAGCCGCTACCCGTGCGCGCATCGATCTCGGTATCGCCGTTGGACAGCACAGCGTCGGACGTGAAGGTGGTCTGCCACGATCCGATATTGCGATTATAGGCCCCGCCCAGCGAGAGCCTGTCGGCACGGTTGCGCCGTTCGATGGGCTCCGCCCCCGTGCCCGTGTCGCGCAGGCCCGACAGGCTGGTGCTCTCCCCGCGCGAGAGGGTAGCGTTGAGGCTGAGAGACGCGCCCGTATCGATGAAAGCCCTGGCGTAATTGGCCGTGCCTTCGACCTGCCAGCTATCCGCGACCAGGCTGCGGAACGGTGCCTCGTCCGCCACGCCGGGGATCGCCGAGGGCACGGTGAAGCCGCGCTCCGCCTCGGTCAGCAGGCTGGTATCCTCGATATCGAGATTGAAGTTGAGCCGCGCCCCGTCGGCGATCTTGAGATAAGTCGCCTCCTGCTCGTTGCGCCAGTATCCGCCGCGCGCGGGCGCCTCCAACTCGCCCTCCAACGTCAGCGCCGCATAGTCGTTCTTGAGGACGATATTCACCACACGCTGATCGGGATCGTAACCGAACCGCTGGGCGATCTCCTCGGAAAACACCTCGACCTTGGCGACGCTTTCGGGCGGATAGGACCGGAATTCGCGCCAGCTTGACACGCGGATGCCGTTGATGAGGAAGACCGGCCGCCCGCCCCCGCGGCCACCCCGCGCGCCGCCCGTCGCCGGTTCGATGGCGGCGACGATGTCGGCGATGCTGCTGGCGCCGAATGCCGCGATGTCCTCGCTGTCATACTCGGCGATGGGCGGCTCGTCGACGATGAGTTGCCCGCGAATGCGTTCGCCGGTGACGACGATTGTGTCCGGCGGTGGGGGAATTGCCGCATCGCCTTCCGGCCCGGGCCCGGCCGCCTGGGCGGTGCTTTGCGCATGGACCGCATTCGCCCAGCCGATCGCGAGCAGGGATGACGCGAAAAGTGAAAGCAATTTCAAGAGACAAGCCTTCCCTACGGCAAACCGATCCACGCCCTCCCAGCAAAGGTCGATGCAGATCGCAGGGCCTGCACGCAAGGCCCATTCCGGTATCGCTTTGTCGCAGGTCGAACCAGGAAAGTCGCTCGTCGAGTGAGGTAAAACGCGCCAAGGCTTCCCTTTTCCGCCCTTCACCGCTAAAGGCCGCCGCTCTGACAGAACAAGCGAACGGATACGACGAACTACATGGCGAAAGAAGAACTTCTCGAAATGCGCGGGCGCGTGGTGGAGCTGCTGCCCAATGCGATGTTCCGCGTCGAGCTCGAGAACGGCCATGAAGTGCTCGGCCACACTGCCGGCAAGATGCGCAAGAACCGCATTCGCGTGCTGGTCGGCGACGAAGTGCTGTGCGAACTGACGCCCTACGATCTGACCAAGGCACGCATCACCTACCGCTTCATGCCCGGTCGCGGCGGCCCCGGCCCGCAATAAGCCGACGTGGGCCAGCCCACACTCATCCTGGCATCGGCAAGTCCCCGCAGGCGCGAGCTTATCGCGCGCCTCGGCGTGACGCCTGCCGCCATCGTCCCCGCCGATATCGACGAGACCCCACACAAGGGCGAGCTGCCGCGCGACTATGCCAGGCGCATGGCGTGCGAAAAGGCCGAAGCCGCTGCCTCGGACGAAGGCCACGTCCTCGCGGGCGATACAGTGGTGGCCGCCGGCCGCCGCATCCTGCCTAAGGCCGAGGACGAGGCAACCGCGCGCCAGTGCCTCGAACTGCTTTCCGGCCGCCGCCACCGCGTATTGTCGGCGATCGCCCTGCGCGCGCCCGACGGGAGCATCCGCGAACGGCTGAGCGAAACGGTGGTGATCTTCAAGCGCCTCTCGGCGCAAGAGATCGACGCCTATCTCGCCAGCGGCGAGTGGGAAGGCAAGGCGGGCGGCTATGCGATCCAGGGCATTGCCGAAGGACTGATCCGCCGTATCCAGGGCAGCCATTCGGGCGTTGTCGGCCTGCCGCTTTACGAAACGCGCGCTTTGCTGAAGGCGGCGGGGTTCGCAATTGCCTGAGTGGATCGTCGAGGAGGGTATCGGCGAGCGCCGTGCCCTGCTGATGAGCGGGGGCACACCAATCGCCGCGAAAGTGCGCTGGCCGGGTGAGCTTTATGCAGGCGCGGAGTTCGACGGCAAGCTGGTCAGCAAGTCCGGCGCGCGCGGCACGGCGCAGCACCCGTCTGGCCGCGAGGTCCTGGTGGACAAATTGCCGCGCGATGCAAGCGAGGGCGCCAGCTACCGTTTCGCCATCACCCGCGCCGCCATGACCGAACGCGGACGTTTCAAGCTTGCAGCCGCCCGGCCTGCCGCCCATGCGGGGGCTCAAGTGCAGGACCGCTTCGAACAGGGTGCCTCGGTCCGCAAATTCCCGGCGGGCGCCTGGGAGGACATCTGGCACGCCGCCTCTTCCGGCGAAGTCGAATTCCCCGGCGGCTCGTTGCTGTTCGCCGTTACGCCCGCAATGACGCTGATCGATATCGATGGCAGTCTCTCCCCACGCGAACTGGCGCTGGCCGCCGTGCCGGCCATTGCGCGCTGGCTCCCGCTGTTCGATCTTGGCGGTATGATCGGGATCGATTTCCCCACGCTCCAAACCAGGGCCGACCGCAAGGCGGTGGACGCGGCGCTCGAGGAAGCGCTGCGCGATTTCCCGCATGAACGCACCGCGATGAACGGCTTCGGTTTCGTTCAGATCGTCGCGCGGCTCGAAGGGCCATCGCTGCTCGATCGATTCGCCACCTCGCGCGTCGGCATGGCCGCGCGGATGGCGCTGCGCCGCGCGGAGATGGTCGAGGGGCCGGGCGTGACGCTGCTCACCGTGCACCCCGCGCTCAAGGCCAAACTCAAGCCCGAATGGTGCGCCGAACTCGAACGCCGCACCGCGCGCGCCGTGCGGATAGAGAGCGATCCGGGGCTTGCGATAGAAGCGGCCACCGCCCAGATCGTGGAACATGACTAAACCCGCCAAGCCCTGCCCGATCTGCAAAAACCCGCGCAGCGAAGAGCACGCACCTGTCTGTTCGAGCCGGTGCCGCGATCGCGACCTCTCGCAATGGTTCGGCGATGGCTATGCAGTGCCGGGGCGCCCCGCCCTGCCCGAGGAAATCG
>CAMYIQ010000192.1 GCA_947258465.1 uncultured Erythrobacter sp. | reverse complement strand
TTGCCCGTTGCCAAGACACGAGAGGATTTATCATGCGCCAAGTTGACCATTTCATCGTCGGCGATAGCCCCGCCACGGGCCGCACTCACAAGATCTGGAACCCCTCCACCGGCGAGGTCCAGGCCGAGGTCGGTCTCGGCGATGCGGCGCTGCTCGAACAAGCGGTTGCGGCCGCCAAGAAGGTCCAGCCCGAATGGGCCGCGACCAACCCCCAGCGCCGTGCCCGCATCATGTTCGAATTCAAGCGGCTGGTCGAAGCCAACAAGCAGGAACTGGCCGAGCTGCTGTCGAGCGAGCATGGCAAGGTGGTCGACGATGCGCATGGCGATGTGCAGCGCGGGCTCGAGGTCATCGAATTCGCCTGCGGCATCCCCCAAGCGCTCAAGGGCGAGTATACGCAGGGCGCAGGCCCGGGCATCGATGTCTATTCGATGCGCCAGCCGCTCGGCATCGGGGCGGGCATCACGCCGTTCAACTTCCCGGCCATGATCCCGATGTGGATGTTCGGCATGGCGATCGCGGCGGGCAACGCCTTCATCCTCAAGCCGTCGGAGCGCGATCCGAGCGTGCCGGTTCGTCTCGCCGAACTGTTCCTCGAAGCAGGCGCGCCCGAGGGCCTCTTGCAGGTCGTTCATGGTGACAAGGAAATGGTCGATGCGATTCTCGACCATCCGGATATCCCGGCGATCAGCTTCGTCGGCTCGTCCGATATCGCGCAATATATCTATTCGCGCGGTTCGGCCAACGCCAAGCGCGTGCAGGCCTTCGGCGGCGCGAAGAACCACGGCATCGTCATGCCCGATGCCGATCTGGACCAGGTAGTGAACGATCTTGCCGGGGCCGCTTTCGGTTCGGCGGGCGAACGCTGCATGGCGCTGCCGGTCGTCGTGCCCGTGGGTGAGGATACGGCGGATAAGCTGCGCGACAAGCTGATCCCCGCAATCAACGCCCTGCGCGTCGGCGTCTCGAACGACGCGGATGCGCATTACGGACCCGTAGTCACGCCCGAGCACAAGGCGCGCGTCGAAGGCTGGATCGACACGGCCGAGAAGGAAGGCGCCGAAGTCGTCATCGACGGGCGCGGCTTTACGCTCCAGGGGCATGAAAACGGCTTCTTCGTCGGCCCGACCCTGCTCGACCGTGTGACCACCGACATGGAAAGCTACAAGGAAGAGATCTTCGGCCCCGTTCTCCAGATCGTGCGCGCCAAGGATTTCGAGGATGCCGTGCGCCTGCCGAGCGAGCATCAATATGGCAATGGCGTGGCCATCTTCACCCGCAACGGCCATGCCGCGCGCGAATTCGCCTCCCGCGTGAATGTCGGCATGGTCGGTATCAACGTGCCGATCCCGGTGCCGGTGAGCTATCACAGCTTCGGCGGCTGGAAGCGCAGCGGTTTCGGCGATATCGATCAATACGGCATGGAAGGCCTGCGTTTCTGGACCAAATCCAAGAAGATTACCCAGCGCTGGCCCGATGGCGGCGGCGATGGCTCGAACGCCTTTGTCATCCCGACGATGGGATAGGAAAGACGGTCGGAGCGTTGAAGAGCGATGATAATACGCAAATACCTCTTCATCGCTCTACCGGCCTCGCTTGCTCTGGCGGCATGTTCCGCTGAACCGGACGAACCTGCAGAACCGCCCCCCGGCGAAACCATGTTACCCGTCGAACCCGATGGGGGAATCGGCGATGGGGCGGGGCCGCTGGAAGTGGAAGCGGACACGATCCCCGCCGCCTTTCTCGGGGTTTGGGACTATGTCGAGGGGACCTGTAACCCCGCATCCGATCTGCGCGTGGAAATTACCCCGCGTGGCATGCAATTCTACGAATCCTATGGCGAAGTGACGCGTGTCGAAGTCGACAGCCCGCAGCGCATCGTCGTAAGCCTCGCCATGGAAGGCGAAGGCGAAAAATGGCAGATGACGCGCCTGTTTACTCTTTCCGAGGACGGCGAAACCCTGACCTCGAAGCCGGTCGACGAAGAACAGTTCGAGCCCATGCCGCTGAAAAAATGCGAATAGCGAGGCAGTACCATGCGCATCCCGATCCTTACCAGCCTCGCCTTGCCTCTGGCCGCCTGCGCGGGATATGCCGAGACGGCCGAAACACCGACCGACCGGATGCGCCAACTCACGGGCGACATATGCGATGCGGATGCCGTGCAGGGCTATCTGGGCCGCGAGGCGAGCGACGAAATCGGCCAGGAGATCGTCGATAAAAGCGGCGCCAAAACCCTGCGCTGGGGTCCGCCCAATTCGGTCTGGACGATGGACTACCGCTCGGACCGCGTGAACGTGCAGTATGATGAGGCGATGACAATCACCGAAATCACCTGCGGATGAGCCGCCGCCGCGCCTTCACCGGCTCGCCCTACGAGGCCCGGTTCGGCTTTTCGCGCGCCGTGCGCGAGGGCAATCGTATCATTGTCGCCGGAACCGGCCCGGTCGAGGAAGACGGCTCCTCGACACCGGGCGATGCTGCCGCGCAAGCGACACGCTGCTTCGCCCTGATCCTGCGCGCGATCGAGGAACTCGGCGGCAGCTCGAGCGATGTTGTGCGCACACGAATGCTGTTGACCGATCCGGCAGACCAGGACGCTGTCGGCGCAGTCCATGCGCGCTTTTTCGGTGACACAAAACCCGCGGCGACCATGGCGGGCGTGGCATGGCTGTGTCGCCCCGAATGGAAGGTGGAGATCGAAGCCGAAGCGATCCTGCCGGATTGACCGCCGCGCCCCCTTCCCTAGCGTCACACGGAGCGCTAGAGCCCGCGGCATGACTACGAATGCAGGACAATTCCAGCTCACCGAAGAGCAGCTGCAGATCCAGGAAATGGCGCAGCGCTTCACCGCCGACAACATTACCCCCTTCGCGGGCGAATGGGACGAGACATCGCACTTCCCCATCGACGTGATCAAACAGAGCGCCGAGCTGGGCTTCGGCGCGATCTATGTCTCGGAAGAATCGGGCGGGATCGGCCTCGGCCGATTGGAAGCGGCGCTGATCATGGAAGCCATGGCCTATGGCTGCCCCGCGACCAGCTCGTTCATCTCGATCCACAATATGGCCGCATGGATGATCGACCGGTTCGGCGGGGATGAATTGAAGGCGAAATACCTTCCCGACCTCGTGACCATGGAAAAGGTCGCCAGCTATGCGCTTACCGAACCGGGCAGCGGCTCGGATGCGGCCGGCCTGAAGACGAGCGCCAAGCTCGATGGCGACCACTACGTTCTGAACGGCACCAAACAGTTCATCTCGGGTGGCGGCTTCAACGACATCTACGTCACCATGGTCCGCACCGGCGAACACAAGACCAAGGGCATCACCTGCCTGGTCATCGACAAGGACACGCCCGGCGTTTCCTTCGGCAAGCCGGAGAAGAAGCTCGGCTGGAACGCCTCGCCCACCGCGCAGGTCATATTCGAGGATGCCCGTGTTCCGGTGGCCAACCGCGTCGGCCCGGAAGGCGACGGCTTCCGCTATGCCATGGCCGGCCTCGACGGCGGGCGCCTCAATATCGGCGCCTGTTCGCTCGGCGGCGCCCAGCGCTGCCTCGACGAAGCGGTGAACTATACAAGGGAACGCCAGCAATTCGGCCAGCCGATCGCCGATTTCCAGAACACCCAATTCATGCTCGCCGACATGGCGACGGAGCTCGAGGCGGCGCGCGCGCTGCTTTATCTAGCGGCGGCCAAGGTTACCGACAATGCGCCCGACAAGAGCAAGTTTTCCGCCATGGCGAAACGGCTGGCGACCGACAGCGGCAGCAATGTCGTCAACAATGCGCTGCAGCTCTTCGGCGGCTACGGCTATCTCAAGGAATACCCGATCGAACGCTTCTGGCGCGATCTGCGCGTGCATTCGATCCTCGAAGGCACCAACCAGGTCATGCGCATGATCGTGGGCCGCGATCTGCTGCGGCAGTAGCGGCGGCGATCACCGACCCTTAGTGGCTAGCGAAATCGAGACACGCGCTACGGACAGTGCCCGACTTCGCTCGAACCGAACGGAGACTTTTTTGACCGACCTGATCAACATCCACAAACATGGCGCTATGGGCCATATCTCGCTCAATCGACCCAAGGCGCTGCATGCGCTGACGCTCGATATGTGTCACGCGATGAGCGCGGCGCTGGCCGACTGGGCCAGCGACGATACGGTTAAGGCCGTGATCCTCGACCATGCCGAAGGGCGCGGCTTCTGCGCCGGCGGCGACATCAACTTGCTGCGCCATTCCGCGCTCAACGATGGCGGGGAAAGCGGGCGCGCCTTCTTCCACGACGAATACCAGCTCAACCACCAGATGATGACCTATGACAAGCCCATCGTGGCTTTCATGGACGGCATCACCATGGGCGGCGGGGTCGGCATCGCCCTGCCCTGCGCATACCGCGTTGCGACCGAACATACGCGCTTCGCCATGCCGGAAACGGGTATCGGCCTGTTCCCCGATGTCGGTGGCGGCTGGCACTTGTCGCGGCTCGACGGACGGCTGGGCCAGTTCCTTGCGCTGACCGGGGCGCGGCTGGACGGGGCGGAATGCCTGTGGGCGGGCATCGCCACGCATTATTTGCCCAGCGAAAAGCTCGCCGAGGCGAAGGCCCGGATCATCGAGCAGCCCGATAATATTCAGGAGATTCTGTCCGAGCTTTCGGTATCGCCGCCCGAACCGCGTATTCAGGACAATGCAGCCCGGATCGCGAAACATTTCGCCTCCGACCGCTATGAAGACATTCTTGCCAGCCTCGAAGCCGATGACAGCGAATGGGCGGCCAAGGAACTCGCCACATTGCGCACCAAAAGCCCGCAGACCTGCAAGGTCGCGCTGCGCCAGCTTGCCGAGAGCGGAAAGCTCGACGATTTCGCCGACAATATGAAGATGGAATACCGCATTGCCAGCCGCGTATTGGTGCGCCCCGATTTCGCCGAAGGCGTGCGGGCGGTGATCGTCGACAAGACCCACGATCCCAAATGGGATCCGGCAACGCCCGAAGGTGTGAGCGAGGAGCTGATCGACGACATCTTCGCCCCGCTTCCGGAGGGCGAGGAGTGGACGCCGTTGAACTGATCGTCATCCCAGCGAAAGCTGGGATCTCTGTCCGCTTGGCCGGACACAACCGAAACAGAACCCAGCTTTCGCTGGGATGACGGAGAGAACATGAGCTACGAAACCATCACCGTCGAACAGCGCGACGCCGTCACGCTGATTACCCTCAACCGGCCCAAGGCACTGAATGCGCTCAACAGCACGGTGCTTGAAGAGCTGATCGAGGCCTTCGCCGCCTATCAGGCCGATGCCAGCCAGCTTTGTGCCGTGCTGACCGGATCGGGCGACAAGGCTTTTGCCGCCGGCGCCGACATCAAGGAAATGAGCGAGAAGGAAGCGGCCGACTTCTATCTCGACGATTTCTTCAGCCCCTGGACCAGCGAGATCGTCAAGAAGACCCGCAAGCCGTGGATCGCCGCGGTCAACGGCTTCGCACTGGGCGGCGGGTGCGAGCTTGCCATGATGGCGGACTTCATCATCGCTTCGGAAAACGCCAAGTTCGGCCAGCCCGAAATCAAGCTGGGCGTGGCCCCCGGCATGGGCGGATCGCAGCGCCTGACCAGGGCCATCGGCAAGTCGAAATCCATGGAAATGTGCCTGACGGGCCGCATGATGGACGCCGAAGAAGCCGAGCGCAGCAATCTCGTCGCGCGCGTGGTGCCGCATGCCGATCTGCTCGACGATGCGCTGAAAACCGCCGCGCAGATTGCCGCCATGCCGCCAATGGCTGCCATCGCGAACAAGGAAATGGTCAATGCCGCTTTCGAAACCAGCCTGGATCAGGGCCTGATCGTCGAGCGCCGCATCTTCCAGATCCTCGCCGCGAGCGAGGACAAGGCCGAAGGCATGGCCGCTTTCGTCGAAAAGCGCGAGGGCAAGTGGAAGGGGCGGTAAGCCCACCCTGTTCTGCCCGTCATTGCGAGGAACACAGCGACGAAGCAATCCAGCATCCGACCTTTCCGAAAGCGCGAGACTGGATTGCCGCGCGGCGTCGCCGCTCGCAATGACCGGCGAGGGCGGATACAGAGCGTGAAAACCACCCTTGCCGGCTTCGGCCCTATGCGTGGTGGTATCGCGATGCTTATGGGTGCCTGCTTTCCTACAGCGCGCCATCCTTGCTAGCTTCGCGGTGCACTCCCATTCTATGTGGGCAAAGCGCGCAGGGAAAAAATGGCCCGCGTCCAAATCGGCCCGATCTGTCACCCTGGCCGGGAAATAGTGTTTGAATTGAGTGACTTGAGTTGTTGGATTTGCCGGACACCGGTGTAACCTTGTGTCACCTACAACAGCGTAGAAAAACCATTCGCGAGAGGAAACGACAATGAAAATCGCCTTTATCGGCCTCGGCAATATGGGCGGCGGGATGGCCGCGAACCTCGTGAAGGCGGGGCACGAGGTGAACGCATTCGACCTGTCGGAAGAGGCGCTGGCGGCGGCCAAGGCCAACGGCTGCGAAACCTTCACCGATGCCGCCGAGGCTGTGCAGGGCGTCGATGGGGTCGTCACCATGCTGCCCAATGGCGGGATCGTGAAATCGGTTTATGAAGGCAGCGTGATCGGCAAGGCGCCCGCTGGCGCGGTGCTGCTCGACTGCTCGACGATCGACGTGGCAACCGCGAAAGAGGTCATCGCGACTGCCGAAGCCGCCGGATACGACATGGTCGATGCACCCGTTTCGGGTGGGATCGCGGCGGCGAATGGCGGCACGCTCACCTTCATGGTCGGGGGGACCGAGAAGGCGTTCAACCGCGCCGAAGAGGTGCTCAAGGCGATGGGCAAGGCCGTGATCCATGCCGGCGATGCAGGCGCAGGGCAGACGGCCAAGATCTGCAACAACATGCTGCTCGCCATCACCATGATCGGTACGACCGAGGCGATGAAAATGGCCGAGAAGCTCGGCCTCGATCCGCAGAAATTCTACGAGATTTCCAGCCAGTCTTCGGGCTATTGCTGGCCGCTCAATGCCTACACGCCCATGCCCGGCATCGGCGTCGAAAGCCCGGCGGACAAGGATTATCAGGGCGGCTTTGCTACCGGGTTGATGCTCAAGGACCTGAAGCTGGCA
>CAMYIQ010000191.1 GCA_947258465.1 uncultured Erythrobacter sp. | reverse complement strand
GCCCGCGCTTTCGGGGCCGACGCGGAAACGACCGCCGTCGAACTGGCAAATCGACCCGCCGCCGGCCGCGACCGTGTGGATCTGCATCATCGGCGCGGCAATTCTGACGCCGGCTACCACACTGTCGCCGGTCAGCTCGTATTTGCCGGCGTAATGGGCGACGTCGGTGCTGGTCCCGCCCATGTCGAAACCGATGAGCTTTGCATGACCCAGCGGCTCGCTCGCCGCAACCATGCCCACCACTCCGCCCGCAGGGCCGGACAGGATCGCATCCTTGCCGCGAAAGGCGCCGACTTCGGCCAACCCTCCATTCGATTGCATGAAGCGCAGGCTTCGCGTTTCGGGAAGGCCCGCACGCAGACCGTCGGTGTAGCGCCGAAGGACCGGGGAAAGATAGGCGTCGACCACCGTCGTATCGCCGCGCGGGACAAGGCGGATGAGGGAAGAGACTTCGTGGCTGACGCTGACCTGCGCGAAGCCGAGCTCGCGGGCGATGGCCGCCAGACGCTCTTCATGCGCGCGATGTTTCCAGCCATGCATCAGGACGATGGCGAGCGCGTCGATACCATCCTTGCGCAAGGCTTCGAAATCCGCGCGCGCCGTGTCTTCGTCGAGAGGCGTCAGGACCTGCCCGTCGGCCGTTATCCGCTCGTCGATTTCAAGAACTTGCGCAGGCAGTTGTTCGGGCAGAACGATGTGCCGGGCGAAAATCTCGGGCCGTGCCTGATTGCCGATCCGCAGCGCGTCGCCGAAGCCGCGCGTTATTGCCAGGGCCAGTCTTTCCCCCTTGCGTTCGAGCAGGGCATTGGTCGCGACCGTGGTCCCGACCCGCATTTCGGCAACCGGGCCTGCGCCATGACGCGCCATCAGCCGCCGCACCGCCTCGCTCGCGGCATCGTCGTATTGGCCCGGACTTTCCGATAGCAGCTTGTCGGTCACCAGGCGCCCGGCGGGTGTGACGGCCACTACGTCGGTGAAGGTGCCGCCGCGATCGACTGCGAAGCGCCATGCGCCGGTTCCCTTGGTCATGCCCATCGCCTGCGCTTCGCATGCGCCGCGACAAATTTCAAACGGCTCGATCGCAAGCCACCCTCGCAGCAGGCCGTCGCTTTCCTAAGGTTGCCGTTAACCAATTTTCGCTAGCGCCGGTGAGCACGGCAACGGAGGTTTGCCGGCACGTCAATGGGGGGATTGTCGATGCAGCAGCCGGACTGCCTGCACATTCAACGCAGCACGGAAATCCCGATCGCAGGAGACTGCACCCGCGGTTATGTCGCGCCGGGCTTCGAACCCGTCGCTCACGCCTTTGCCTCCGCCATCCAAGCGCAAAGCGCGCTGGGTGCGGCCTGCACGATCATTCATCGGGGAAAGACGGTCGCCGATCTTCAGGGGGGATGGCGGCAGGAGACCCGGCAACGGCAGTGGGAAAGCGACGACATCGCGCTCGTCTATTCGCTGACCAAGGGCCTCACCGGGATGGCCGGAGCGGTCGCCGTGTCGCGCGGCCTGTTCGCCTATGACGAACCGGTCGCCGATATCTGGCCGGAGTTCGCGGCGCATGGGAAAGGCGATGTCACGGTCGGTCAGGCCTTGTCGGAACAGGCGGGCCTTGCGGCAATCGATTTCAAGCTGACGCTGGACAATATCGCCGATGAAAAGGCGATCTGCGCCGCCATCGCTGCGCAAAAACCCAACTGGACGCCCGGTGATCACAGCGGCAATCATGCCTATACGCTCGGCTGGATAGTCAGCGAACTGATCCGCCGCCGCGATCCGCAAGGTCGGCGCCTGCCGCGATTTTTCGCCGAGGAAATAGCCCGACCGCTCGGCGTCGATGTCTTTATCGGCTTACCGGACAGCTTCGAACGCACCCGTATCGCGCGGATCAAGGGCTTCGGTCTTCAGGACCTCTTCATTCACCACACCACCATGCCCTGGCCGCTCACATTCAAAATGTGCCTGCCCGGTACGCTGGCTTTCCGCACGCTCAACAACCCTCTGATCCTGGCAGGGCCGGGCGCGCTGGATTGCGAAAAATTCTGGCAGGGGGGCCAGGGGGCGGCGGGCGGCATGGCCTCTGCTCGCGGGCTCGCCGCTTTATACCAGGCCTTCGTCGAAGGCGGCGGTAAACTGGGCGTCACCCCAGAAGTCATGGCCATGCTTCGCAAAGGACACGCTTATCCGCGCAAGGGCCTGAGGGACCAGGTTCTGACTGCCGACATGTATTATTCCTATGGTTTCGAAAAACCGTTCAGCGCGTGGGACTATGCCCGCAGCCGCAGCGCCTTCGGCAGTTTCGCGGTGGGCGGCAGCCTGGCTTTCGCCGACCCGGAAGACGGGGTCGCTTATGCCTGGATCACCAATCAGCTCGGTACCGGAAAATGGGACGATCCGCGCGAGAAAATCGTGCGCGACGCTTTCTATGCCTGCCTGGAGATGAATTCATGACTATTGAACTGATCGTCCTGTCGGACCTGCACCTTGGCGCGCGCGACATCCTGCTGTCGCATGTGAACGCCGATGACGAAATCGCCGACGGGCCGTCCGAAGTCCTTGCCGCCTTTGCCGAAGGACTGCGCGAAACGCTGCGCGAACGGCCCAAGCCGCAGCTTGTCCTGCTCGGCGATGCGCTCGATCTCGGCCTGTCGCCTTTCGGCGATGTTTCGAAGAGCTTTCTTCAACTGATCGACGCCTTCTTTCCCGAAAAAGGGGACGAGGTGTTTCGCCGCGACATCGTCTACATCGCGGGCAATCACGATCATCATATCTGGCGCATGGCGCAGGATCACGGCTTCATCGCTTCGCTACAGGCAGGTGAGATCCCCGGCGATCTCGAATACGTCACGTCGATCACCGGGTCGCCAACGCACCGCTGTCGGCTGATGGAATCGTTGATCGCGCACCGGCCGCACATGGCGGGGGCCACCGTGAGCATCGCTTATCCCAACTGGGGGCTCGCCGATGGCAATACGGGCCGCGCGGTGGTGATGC
Organism: uncultured Erythrobacter sp.; assembly: GCA_947258465.1. Taxonomy (GTDB): domain Bacteria; phylum Pseudomonadota; class Alphaproteobacteria; order Sphingomonadales; family Sphingomonadaceae; genus Qipengyuania. Next base: position 6,936 of record CAMYIQ010000191.1, on the reverse strand, counting down.
ATCACGGGCATTATCTCGACGGGATGTACCGCGCGCTGTCGAGCCTGCGCGGCTTTCTCGAAAACGGCGAAGCGCGGCCCGAGACCATGCAGCAACTCGAGGCCGAGAATGGTCCCTGGATCGACTTTCTATGGTCCGACCTGGGCAGCGCGGGCGAGATCGGCGGTGAAGCGGGTTCGCTATACGCAACCATGCTCAGCGCCGGTGCGAGCCATGATTTCGCCGAAAGCATAGCGCGGCGGATTACCGGCGGGCTGAACTCGAAGCTGGGCATCAATCCGAAGATGCAGCTCAAATACGGTATCACGCTCGATAACCTTATCCGTGCGAGCGTCGATCTCACCGCAGGCCGTGCGGCGGAGCGTCAACGCGAGGGATACGGCCATGTGCTGGGCGAAGCCGAGATCGAGGATATCGGTTGGTATCTGGGAACCCCGGTCGCCCATCAGCTACGCGAGGAACTGGGAGAACTGCCGCGCGAGCTGAGCTTTGTCTTCGGACACACTCACAAGCCGTTCCAGGATGAATTGATGGTCGAGGGGTACACATTGCCCGTCGGCGTTTTCAACACCGGGGGCTGGGTGCTCGACGAACCCACGCTGATGCCGGTGCAGGGATGTTCGGCAGTTCTGGTTTCGGATGACCTCGAAGTCGCGTCGCTGCGCCTGTTCAACGATCCCACCGACGGCGTCATGGCCCCGGTACGGGTCGAAGGCAGCGGCCGTGTGTCGCATTTTGCCGAGGAAGCCGGTGCCGCAGTCGAAAAGGCGGCCAGTCACTGGGCCGATTTCTCGCACATCGTCCAGAAACGTATCGTCGAGGAGGCGGACAAACGTGTTCGCCGTATGCTCGACAAGTCCAACGAGGCTGATCGGGAGGCCGCGGAATGACCATGCAAAAGCGGATTGCCAGGAGCCTCGACCGGGCCAGGTCGCACTACACCGTTCTTGTCATCGGGTCGGGCTATGGCGCGGGCGTTGCCGCGTCGCGTCTGGCACGTGCCGGGCAGGATGTCTGCGTTCTCGAGCGGGGCAAGGAACTGCTGCCGGGCGAGTATCCGGACAGGATTTCCGAAGCTCAGGGCTCGGTCCAGATCAATGCGAAGGGCGGACGCATCGGCGAGCCGGACGCGCTGTTCGAAGTCCATGCGAATGACGACCAGTATGCGCTCGTCGGCTGCGGGCTCGGCGGTACGTCGCTGATCAATGCCAATGTCTCGCTCGAGCTCGACAAACGCCTGCTAGACCAAGCGCACTGGCCTGCGGCCTTCCGCGACAATCCGCATGAGATCGACGCCTATTACGAGCGCGCCCGCGAGATGCTCGCTCCCAATCCCTATCCGGACAGCCATCCGGCATTGGGGAAGCTGGAGGCACTGGAACATTCGGCCAAGGCGATGGGCAAGCGGTTCTACAAGACGCCCATCAACGTCACTTTCGAAGACAAGCTCAACCGGTTCGGCGTGCCGCAGCCCGCCTGCACCAATTGCGGCGATTGCGTATCGGGCTGCAATGTGGGCGCCAAGAACACCACCTTGATGAATTATCTGCCCGATGCGGCGAATCACGGTGCGGAAATCTTCACCCAGGCCAAGGTGCTGTGGATCGAGCGTTGCGGCGACAATTGGCGCGTCCATATCGAACCCAATGGCAAGGATGCACCGAAAGGCCCCGGCAGCATCACGGCCGATCATGTCATTCTCGGCGCCGGTGCGCTGGGCTCGACCGAAATTCTTCTGCGGTCACGCGACAAGGGGCTCGAACTTTCCGATCGCCTGGGCGCAGGCTTCTCCGGCAATGGGGATGCACTGGGCTTCGCCTATGACAGCTATCTCAAGACCGAAAAAGAAGGCGACGCGCTGACCGCCAAACCGCTCTATGCGATCGGTGTCGGTGCTTCGGATATTGCGAAAGACGCCTATCCCGGCCCGTGCATAACCGGGGTGATCGACATGCGCGGAACAGAGGACCCGGCCAAAGGCCTCGTGATCGAGGAAGGCGTGGCGCCGGGCATTCTCGCAGCCGCGCTCGCCCCCGCATTTTTCTTCGGGGAGGCGCTGGCGGATGGTTTCACCCGCTTCGGCATGGATCAGGTAAAACCCCGCCTGATGGACGCCAAGGCCATGGGCGAAGCGCTGCAGACCGATCCCGGCAATATCGCCGAATGGGCCTATAAGGGGCCGATGGCGCGAACCCAGACCTATCTGGTGATGAGCGTGGACGATGCCGGTGGACAGCTCGCTCTCGAAAACGATCGGCTGACGATCCACTGGTCCGGCGCGGGCGAGCAGCGCACCTACCGCCGCGATGACGACAAGATGCGCGAAGCCGCAGAAGCGATCGATGCGCAATATTTCTCCGACCCGCTGTGGAGCGATCCGTTCGGCAAAAAGCTGATTACCGTTCATCCCATCGGCGGCTGCGGCATGGGTGACGATGCAAGCCGCGGTGTGGTCGACGATACGTGCCGCGTATTCGCCGGCCGCACGGGCGCCGATGTTCACGAGGGGCTGTATGTTTGCGACGGTGCGGCGCTTCCGGGTTCGGTAGGGGTCAACCCGCTGCTGACCATTACCGCCGTGGCCGAGCGCGCGATCGAGAAACTCGCTCTGAGGCAGGGCTGGACGATCGAGTATGCTCTGGGTGCGGAAAGCCCGCTGCCTGAAACGCAAGCCGCTACAGAGCCGGCTTCGGAGCCCGCGTCAGAGCCCGTTCTCGCGGCGGGTGCCGATACATTGCGCCTCGGCGTCGCCAAATGGGTCGCGGGCCACGCCATCGATCCGGTATCCCGTGGGATCGAGGAGGCGGCACTGCATTATGAAAGCGGCGCGCTCGACAAGGGAAAGGCGGCGATACGCCGACTGGTGATGAATCATCCGGCGGCCATGAGCCCGGGACTTTCCTTCACCGAAACGATGGCCGGGCATATTAGCGCCACCGGATGCCATCACCATCCCTGCAGCAAGGCAGAACGCATTCGCGACGACTATGCGAATGGCGAAGCCTGGGGACGGACAGAAGCAAGCGAATGCAGTTTCCTGCTGACAGTGGCGACCGACAATGTGCACCGCATGATCGAGGACAATCAGCATCGGTCGCGCATCACCGGCACCGTTACGGTGAGCGCCATTTCGCCCGATCCGCTGCCGGTGCATGACGGCACCTTTCGTCTGCTGATTGCCGATCCGGCCAGGGCGGAAAGCTGGAAAATGCTGTATGAGATGGTGCTGGAAGGCCCCGATGGCCCTATTCACTTTCAGGGTTTCAAGACGCTGGAACAGCGAAGCCAGTCCGATCCCTGGACGGATCTCACCACGCTGTTCGTGACCTTGCGCCACGGAGAGGGCGCATCCGGCGACTTGATCGGTCGCGGTGTTCTGAGGCTCGGCATCGACGAGTTCATGCGTCAGCTCACGACGATCAGGCTTCATGCCTCCGGCAGTCTGATCGGATATATCGTGAACCTCATCCCGCGCGCCAAGAAGGCGATTGAGACCTATTTTCTCGCGAAATATGCAGGGTTCTTCGCGATGACCGTGTTCCGCGCCTATGGCGGCATGCTGGCCACGCTGAATGACTTCGCGGGTAAGGATGCAGCCAAGCTGGTGGCGCGCGAACTGCGCCTTCCGCCCGCCGAAAACCACATCGTGCCCACTGGCGACGGCGTGAATATCGGCCTCACCCGCTATCGCGGCGGCTCGCGCGGGCCGCTCGTACTGGCACCCGGCTTCTCGGTCCGCGCATCGAGCTTCGCAACCCCGATGGTGGAGGAGAACCTTGCCGAAAGCCTCGTCGCGCAGGGTTACGATGTGTGGCTGTTCGATTATCGCGCCAGCGCCGATGCCGGCAACGATCTCCAGCATCCGCCCGAATTCACCATCGACGCCATAGCCCGCCACGACTGGCCTGCTGCGATCGCGAAAATCCGTGCCGTTTCAGGGGCGCCAAGCGTACAGGCACTTGCCCATTGCGTCGGTTCGATGAGCCTTTTGATGGGCATCGGCGCGGGATGGGTTTCGGGCATTCGTTCGCTGATTTCCTCGCAGCTCACCCTGCATCCGGTCACGGACTGGCTCAACTATTTCAAGGCCGATCTCGGGGTGGCCGGGGCGTTGGGGCGAATATCCGTTCTCGACGGCCATCTGGATTTCGTCAGCTCGGGGACCGAAGCCGATTCCGAAATCGACGCCATCGCTTACCAGATACCCATGCCCGAAGGGCAGGCGTGCAAGAATCCGACATGCCGCCGGGTCTTTGGCGTATTCGGGCCAAGCTGGGACCACAATCAGCTTGGGCACGATACGCATCTGGCACTTGGAAGCATGTTCAGCCGCGTCTCGCTCAAACCCTTCGCGCAGTTGCAGGAGATCATGCGCAGGGGGCTGGCGGTCGATGCGGCCGGTCGGGAAATCTACACGTCCGATGACGCGGCGCGGCGCTTGGCGTTGCCGATCAGCTTCCTGTCGGGAGCGACCAACAAGATTTTCTACCCCGAAAGCGGCCAGCGTACGCGGATCTGGCTCGAGGACAAGAACGGTCCCGATTTATATCAGCAGCGGATCGTGCCGGATTATGGGCATATGGATTTGTTTATCGGTCACAACGCCCATCGCGACGTGACGCCCATTGTCCTGGATCAACTGGCGTGGCTGGATGGGCAGAGCGGGGCCGGGATGGAGGGACCGGCGCGGCGTGGAAATCGTGGCGCCTATGCCCAGAAGAGAGCTTAGTTTTCCATGATGGCTGACGCAGGCGACACTTTTACTGCTGCCACTCGAACCGAAGCGGCCCGGCGAGAAAGACGCGGCGTTTTGGGTATCGGATGTGTCGTCTCCGCGCTTACGATGGGGCTTTTCCAGCCTTTCCTTTATGCCGCGAGCCTCGCGCTGATCGGGGCGTTCACCCCGGGCGCGCTGCTCAAGGCGCTTGGTGGGCCGCTGCTACTCTACATCGTCGCGGCCGCCTGCGTGCTCACCTATATCGCCTATTCCAACTCCCGCCACATCGAAGACGCGATGGCGGGTGGAGATCGGGCCTTGCGGCCGGATGTCAGCCGCAAGGCGCGAACCGTTATGATCCTCGCAATGGCGCACAGCGTTCTCGTGGCCGTCCTGTTTCTCGGCGCGCTCGGCATGCCATTGCCGCAAAGCCCCGATCTGGCGGGTTTCCGCGCGGTCGGATCGTGGTCGCTGGTCCTCATATCGCCGATCGTGCAGATATCCTTGTTCTACACCTTTTACGACCGCCTCATTCTCAAGCTTCCGGCGGATTTGGTGACGATCAGGCCGGTAACGCTGCGCTCGCGCCTGCTGGTCTATACGGTCGTCATCCCCAGCGCGCTTGTGGTTTCGCTGCTGCCCTATCTGAGCACAGTCGAGCGCCAGGAGCAGGCGATCGCAGCCGAGGCGGCTCTACTGGTTCTCGTCATTTGCGGGGCAAACTACTGTTCGGTCTATCGGAATTTCCGGAGGACGCTCGACAATGTTTCACAATTCGTCGCGGAGGAACTGACTCGCGAAAAGACCATCCACGAACCCGTGCTTCCCGTGACGCCCTTCGCATTCGCCGAAATCGCCAGAATTCTGTCGGAATTGGACAGATTGCAGGAAGCCAACGCCGATTTCATCGCGAGGCTGCAAGCCAGCGAAGCGAGGCTCAACGAGGCGCAATCGCTCGAGCGGTTGGCGGCGTGGGAAGCGCATAGCGATGGTTCGCTGATCTGGTCGGACCAAGCCTATAAGCTCTGCGGCGTCGCGCCTTCGGAATTCGACGGAACGGTCGATTTCTTTTTCGATATGATCCATCCGGACGACAGGGCTCGGGTCGAGCGGACTTATGCGGACGCGCTGGCCGAAGGTAAGCGCTACGATACGACCCATCGGCTGATCCGGCCCGATGGGGAAGAACTGGTTCTGCGGCAGCGGGCCATCTTCAAGAAGGATGCCGAAGGCCGCCCTCTGTCCGCAGTGGGTATCTGTCAGGACATCACTCAGATGGTCAAACTGGAGCAGGAGCTTCGACAGACCCAGAAGATGGAAGCGATCGGGCAATTGACGGGGGGGATTGCCCATGACTTCAATAATATCCTCGCGATAATCCTCGGCAATCTGGAGGTGCTGCGCGATTTCGAGCAGATCAATCCATCGCAGCGGGAGCTTGTCGACGATGCCATCGGTGCCGCGATGGAAGCGGCGGACCTGACTCGCAGCATGTTGGCTTTCGCGCGCAAGGCGCCGCTTCAGCCCGAAATATTCGATCTCAACGAAGTGGTCGACGAAACGCGCAAGTGGAGCACGCGGGTTCTTCCCGAAAACATCGAGGTCAGAGCGGTTCTCGACGGCGATCTCTGGCCTGTCGAAACGGATGTCGGCTCTACCCGTAGCGCGTTGATAAACCTGATTCTCAATGCGCGCGACGCCATGCCGCACGGCGGCACATTGACGATCGAAACCGGCAATGTCGTTCTCGACGAAGCCTGGGTCAGCGAAACGCATGAGGATTTGCAACCCGGGCGCTATGTCGTGTTGTCGGTCATCGATGACGGTGTCGGTATCGAAGCCGGGCTGCTGGATGAGATCTTCTCCCCGTTTTTCACCACCAAGGCGGCAGGCAAGGGATCGGGCCTGGGGTTGTCGATGGTCCATGGCTTTATGAAGCAGTCTGGCGGGGCTGTCAGAGTCTCCACCGAGCTGGATTGCGGAAGCACGTTCAGGCTCTATTTTCACGCCAAGGATGCAGCGCGCCTTGCCTTGCGGGAAGACGACGAAGCCTGGCAGGGCAAGGTTTCGCCAGCGCGCATACTCGTGGTGGAGGACAATTCGGCAGTGCGCGATACCGTTATCCGAACGCTCGAGCGGAGCGGTTACGATGTCACGGCGATGCCCAATGGCGATGCCGCTCTCGAAGCTTTCGGGCGGGAACCGGCCTTCGACCTGGT
>CAMYIQ010000190.1 GCA_947258465.1 uncultured Erythrobacter sp. | reverse complement strand
CGAAAGCTCCAGGGGACATCGCCTGCCGTGGTCCCATCGAACCGGATCGAGATCGTCCTGCCGCCCGCGCTGGCGCCCAGACGTTCGGCCACGGCAGCGTCGCTTTCGCTTGCACGCTGGGTTGTCCCGCCAAAGCCGGTGACCTGACAGAACAGTTCGTAAAGCGGGACGGCGGCATAGCCGAGACCGAGCATGGCGAGTGCGCCGCCGAACGCCAGCAGCGCGGTACGATTCTTGCGGGTTTCGAGAGTCGCGGCCGTCATGAAATCCTCACATTCGGGCGATGGTAATAACGTAGAAAAGGATGGCGAGAAACAGCAGGATTCCGCCGACCACCAGATTGCGGCTCTTCTGGCGGCGTTTGAATTCGGTTTCTTCTTCGGGGGTCATCATATCCATCCCTGATAGGCCAGCATACGGTCCACCACCAGTGCGGCGAAAAGCGCGAACAGGTAGACGATACTGAAAGCAAACAGACGCTTTTCCGGTTTCATCGTATCGTTCTCGCCCGTCTGGCGGAACGCCACCGGAAACGACAGCGCCAGAAAGGCGAGCGTCAGCGCAAGCGAGGCTATGCCGTAGACGTAGCTAGTCCCGCCGATAAACCACGGCGCGGCGGCCACCGGCACCAGCAAAACGGCGTAGACGAGGATCTGACGACGGGTCGACGCCTCGCCCTTTACGACCGGCATCATCGGGATGCCGACATTGGCGTAATCGGTCTTCACGAACAGCGCGAGCGCCCAGAAATGCGGCGGGGTCCACATGAAGATGATGAGAAACAGCAACACCGGCATCAGCGTGATGTCGCCCGTTACCGCGACCCACCCGATCATCGGCGGGAACGCCCCCGCCCCGCCGCCGATCACGATGTTCTGCGGCGTGCGCGGTTTGAGCCAGATCGTGTAGATAACCGCATAGTAGAAGATCGACAGGGTGAGGATCGCCGCAGCCAGCCAGTTCACGCCGAGCCCCATGATGACGACGGAGGCGGCGGAAATGAGAATCCCGAAATCGCGCGCATCGGTGCGGTTCATGCGCCCGGCGGGCAGCGGCCTGGCCGCGGTGCGCTTCATGCCCGCGTCGATATCCGCCTCCCACCACTGATTGAGCGCCGCTGCCCCGCCCGCGCCGAGCGCGATACACAGGATGGCGGTGAAGCCGAGCACGGGATGGATACTGCCGGGTGCGGCGAGCAGGCCGCACAGGCCGGTGAAGATCACCAGGCTCATCACACGCGGCTTGGTCAGCGCGAAGAAATCACGCCATTCTGCGGGGAGCTGGGTAGGAACTGCCTGAGTCATGGAATCGAGCGCCATATAGGGCCTCAGATGCGGTTTAGCCAGTCAATCAGGATACGATTCACCGCATCGGGCCGCTCCTGCTGCGTCCAGTGCCCGACACCCTCGAGAATATGCCCTTCGGCCTTCGGAGCAAACATCTTCACCAGCGCTACCGGGTCCTCGACCGCGCCGAACAGGAAGGTCGCGGGGTCGCGCGTGCCGCCGATAAACAATGCGGGCTGTTCGATGCGTTTCCCGGCCCAGCCCTGCAGCCATTCGTAATCCGCCTCGTGGTTGCGATAGCGGTTGAGCGGTCCGCGAAAACCCGACTGCTGGAATTCGGCCTCGTAGAAATCGAGATCGTCTTCGTTCAGCCACGAAACCGGGGCAGGATCGGGCAGCCCTTCCAGAAAGGTCGCGCCATAGGGTTTGTCCCAGTAATCCCCCGGCGGCACATCACCGCTGATGGAATACATCATGCGTTGGACGAAATCGCGCGGGTCTTTTTCCGCTTCGGCCTCGGCGACGCCGGGCTTCTGGAAGTACTCCTGGTAAAAGAAGCGCCCCTGCGAGGTGAAGTGCTCATGGAATACCTCGGTGAAAGGGCGATTGGGCACACCCGCGAAGGGCACCGATAGGCCGGCGACCGCCCGGAAATCTTCGGGATGGGTCAGCGCCGAATTCCACACGATCGGCGCCCCCCAATCGTGCCCGATCAATACTGCGGCCGCTTTGGGAGAAAGCGCCTGCCGCAAACCGACCAGATCGCCCACGATCCGTTCCATCGCATAGGCCTCGACCGGATGCGGCTTGTCCGAACCGCCATAGCCGCGCACATCTATGGCGCAGGCGGTAAACCCGGCCCGCGCGATCGGTTCGATCTGGTGGCGCCAGGAATACCAGCTCTCCGGAAAACCATGGACCATTATGGCGAGCGGGCCTTCGCCTTCGATCGCGCAGCGCAGGCTTACCTCGCCGGTATCGATGGTACGCATTTCTGGCATTGGGCGGACACTCCGGACAAAAGAAAACGGCCGGTCCACCATGGGACCGGCCGCTGTCATGTGTCCAGTGCCGTGGCGCTTAAGCCGTGGCCGGCTTGCTCATGTGATCGTGGGCCGTGTGGTGGTCCTCGATCACGGGGAGCGTTTCGAACTGGTGGAATGGCGGCGGGCTCGAGAGCGTCCATTCGAGCGTAGTCGCGCCTTCACCCCACGGATTGTCGGCAGCCTTCTTACCGGCCACGAAAGCGTAGACGATGTTCACGAAGAAGAAGATCATCGACAGCGCCATGATGGTGTAGCCGAACGAACTGATCTCGTTCCAGTAGGCATAGGCATCAGCATAGTCCGGATAGCGGCGCGGCATGCCTTGCAGCCCCAGGAAGTGCTGCGGGAAGAACAGCACGTTCACGCCGATGAAGAAGCCCCAGAAGTGCAGGTGCGAAAGCAGTTCGGAATGCATCCGGCCGCTCATCTTCGGGAACCAGTAATAGAAGCCGGCGAACAGGGAGAACACCGCACCCATCGACAGAACGTAGTGGAAGTGCGCCACCACGAAATAGGTGTCGTGCACGACGTCGTCGACGCCGCCATTGGCGAGGTAGACGCCGGTCACGCCGCCTACGGTGAACAGGAAGATCATGCCGATCGCCCAGACCATCGGGCTCTTGAACTCGATCGAGCCGCCCCACATCGTCGCGATCCAGCTGAATATCTTGACGCCGGTCGGGACCGCGATGACCATAGTCGCCGCGGTGAAATACATCTTCGTGTTCACGTCGAGGCCGACAGTGTACATGTGGTGCGCCCACACGACGAAGCCGACGACGCCGATCGCGACCATGGCATAGGCCATGCCGAGATAGCCGAACACGGGCTTGCGGCTGAAGGTCGAGACGATCTGCGAGATCATGCCGAAGCCCGGCAGGATCATGATGTAGACTTCCGGGTGACCGAAGAACCAGAACAGGTGCTGGTAGAGGACGGGATCGCCGCCACCGGCCGGATCGAAGAAGGTCGTGCCGAAGTTACGGTCGGTGATCAGCATGGTGATCGCAGCGGCAAGGACCGGCAGGGCGAGCAGCAGCAGGAAGGCGGTGACCAGCACCGACCAGACGAACAGCGGCATCTTGTGCAGGGTCATGCCCGGCGCGCGCATGTTGAAGATGGTGGTGATGAAGTTGGTGGCCCCCAGGATCGAACCCGCGCCAGCAAGGTGGAGCGAGAAGATCGCGAAATCGACTGCCGGACCGGTCGAACCTGTCGTCGAAAGCGGTGCATAGACCGTCCAGCCGACGCCCGCGCCCGGCCCCGTACCGCCCGGTACGAAGAGCGAGAACAGCAGCGAGACGAAGCCCGCAACGGTCAGCCAGAACGAGATATTGTTCATACGCGGAAACGCCATGTCCGGCGCACCGATCATCAGCGGGACGAACCAGTTGCCGAAGCCACCGATCATCGCCGGCATGACCATGAAGAAGACCATGATCAGGCCGTGGGCGGTGATGAACACGTTCCACATGTGCAGCGAAGTGTCGAAATCAGGCGTTCCGCCCATGAATTCGGCCCACCACTGGAGATACTGGATGCCCGGCTCCGCCAGTTCCATGCGCATGACGCCAGAAATGGCACCGCCCACGATACCCGCCATGATCGCGAAGATCAGGTAGAGCGTGCCGATGTCCTTGTGGTTGGTGGACATGAACCAGCGCGCGAAGAAGCCGGGCTTGTGGTCGGCATCGTGCGCGTGGTCGTCTGTGTGAGCCTGGAAGCTGTCGGCGGTGGTTGCCATCGTGCTATACTCTCGAGCTAATCGTAAATCTTATGCGGTGGGGGCGACGGGGGGAGCGCCCGCACCAGCTGCGCCAGGCGCAGAGCTTTCGGGATCCTGCAGCGGAACGGCCGAAGGATCGGCTTCCATGCCCGCTTCGTCGGCACCGGCGATGGTGCCGCCCTGCGCCAGGACCCAGGCGTTGTACTGATCCATCGGCAGCGCCTCGACCGCGATCGGCATATAGCCGTGGCGCGCGCCGCACAGTTCCGAACACTGACCGTAATAAACGCCCGGTTCTTCGATCATGAGCAGCTTTTCGTTCAGGCGACCCGGGATCGCGTCGAGCTTGAACCACAGGCTGGGGACGGCGAAGGAGTGGATCACGTCGGCCGCAGTCGTCTGAAAGCGGATCGGCACGCCGGCGGGAACGACCATCCGGTTGTCCACTGCCAGCTGATGCGGTTCGCCGCGAGCTTCCGCCTCTTCCTCGGTCAGCATGTTCGAGACGATCTCGAAATCGCCATTGTCGGGATAGGCATAGCCCCAATACCACTGATAGCCGATCGCCTTGACGGTGATCGCATCCTTGGGGGGCGACTTGTACTGCGCGCTGAGCAGACCGATCGAAGGCACAGCGAT
>CAMYIQ010000189.1 GCA_947258465.1 uncultured Erythrobacter sp. | reverse complement strand
GCGGGTCGTCAGCCCGGCGGGGGCGATTGGGTTGATGCAGATCATGCCGATCACGCGCCGCGAATATGCCGCCTCGATCAATATGAGTTCCAACGCCGATCTGAAGGACCCGGCCGTCAATCTGGCTTTCGGCCAGCGCACGCTCGAATCCCTCGGCACGTCGGGCTACACGCAGGGCAAGCTTCCCAAGATCATGGCTGCCTACAATGCCGGGCCGAGCCCGGTCATGCGGTGGGAAACCGAAATTCGCGATCAGGACGATCCGCTGCTATATATGGAGAGCATCCCTTATTGGGAAACACGGGGCTATGTCGCCATCGTCATGCGCAACTACTGGATGTATCTGCGGCAAGCCGATGCCATGGCCCCCAGCCGGATCGATCTGGCCGAGAACGATTGGCCGATGTTCCCCCGGGTGCGGTAGGAAGGATACGCCGATGGCTATCGACGAAAGTCTTGCCTTCAAGCCGGTCCGCATTGCGCTGCTGACTGTGTCCGACACACGCACGCTTGCCGAGGACACGTCTGGCGACATACTGGCCCAGCGTATCGCCAATGCCGGTCACGAGCTGGTGGTTCGGGAAATCAGCCACGACGATGTCAACGAAATCGACGCGCATCTCCACCGGTGGATCGAAGATGAAAGCATCGATTGCATCGTTTGCACCGGCGGGACGGGGCTTACCGGACGCGATGTAACGCCCGAGGCGCTCGACCGGGTGAAAAGCAAGGACATTCCCGGTTTCGGAGAGCTGTTTCGCTGGCTCAGCTACGACACCGTCGGGACGAGTACGATCCAGTCCCGCGCCTGTGCGGTGGTGGCGCGCGGAACCTATATCTTCGCCCTACCCGGCTCGAACGGCGCGGTGAAGGATGCGTGGGACAAGATCCTGATCCATCAGCTCGACAGCCGCTACCGCCCGTGTAATTTCGTCGAGCTGATGCCGAGACTGAGGGAACGCTAGGTTCCCCGGCCAGTCGTTGCGAGCCGAAGGCAACACGGCAATGATTATGGCGAAATGCATATGTTCCGTGTATGTTCTCATACATGGATCGCCGACTCGCTCCCGCAATACCCGGACGCGGCGCGCAAGGTGCGCAGGTGCCGACGCGCTTCGGCCTCGCCACGCGCGAAGAGGATGGCGACTGGCGCGACTATATGGAGCAGTTGACCGATCTCGAAGGGGGGCCGCCGGTTAAGCTGCGCACCACTGTGACCGAGGAACACCCCAAGACGATCCTCAGCTTCAACCAGTCGCCCGACGTGCCTTTCGATCGGTCGGTCAATGCCTATCGCGGCTGCGAACATGGCTGCGTCTATTGCTTCGCGCGGCCGACCCACGCCTATCACGATCTTTCGCCCGGGCTCGACTTCGAAACCAAGCTGTTCGCCAAGCCCAATGCGGCCGATTTGCTGCGCGCCACGCTGGCCAAACCCAAATACCGGCCCAAGCCGATTTCGATGGGGACCAACACCGATCCCTACCAGCCGATCGAGGCGCGCTATCGGATCACCCGCAGCGTGCTCGAAGTGTGCCTCGATGCACGCCATCCGGTGACGATCACGACCAAATCGGATCGCGTGCTCGCCGATCTCGATCTGCTCGCCGAAATGGCGGAAAGGCGACTGGTGGCGGTGGCGATATCGGTGACCACGCTCGATTCGAAACTGTCGGGCAAGCTCGAACCGCGCGCGGCGGCGCCTGCAAAGCGCTTGCAGGCACTGGAGAAGTTGGTCGAGGCAGGTGTGTCCACCCACTGCTCGGTTTCGCCGATCATTCCGGCGATCACCGATGAATTCATGGAGGAGATCGTCCAGCGCGTCGCCGCCATCGGCGTCGGCAGCGTCGGCTGGATACCCCTGCGCCTGCCGCACGAAGTCGCCCCGCTGTTCCGTGAATGGCTCTCGGTCCATTTCCCCGAACGCGGCGACAAGGTGATGAGCATCGTCCGCTCGATCCGCGGCGGGAAGGATAATGATCCCGACTTCCACACCCGCATGAAGCCAACCGGCGTTTGGGCCGACCTATTCCGTGCCCGGTTCCGCCTCGCCTGCAAGCGCGCGGGGCTCGGCAAGGCGAAGTTCGAACTGGACTGCACACAGTTCAGGCCGCCAGCGGTGGGCGGGCAGTTGCGGCTGCTATGAATGCCTCCCCGTTCCGGGGAGGGGGACCGCCGAAGGCGGTGGAGGGGTACATGCCATTATCAATGGGCCGAGAAAAACGATCAGGCGAGCACGCCAACTACGCAGCGACATGAGCATGCCCGAGCGCCTCTTGTGGCAGCATCTCCGCAAGCGACCCTGCGGCTTCAAGTTTCGACGCCAGCACCCGGCGGGCCTTTACGTTCTCGACTTCTACTGCGCGCGGCTGCAATTGGCCGTTGAGGTCGATGGCTGGGCACATGACAGCGTCGAGACGATTGCGCGCGACAGGAACCGGTCGGCTTTTCTGCGATCACAGGGCATCGCAACAACTCGAATTCCTGCGAGGGCTGTGCTTACTGATGTTGAGGCCGTGATTACGCGGCTCACCCAAATATGTCGTATACGCGCGGCTGACCTTTCGAAGTGCTGAAGGTGCCCCTCCACCACTACGTGGTCCCCCTCCCCGTCCCGGGGAGGCTAAAACCCCTCGCCCGCCGCGTCCGGCTTGAACCGCACAAGACGGCTATCCGTCAGCGCCGCAGTGCGGTTGACCACCGCCTGCTGGTAGTCGGGATCCTTGATCATCTCGAAGAAGACGCCCGAATTGGGATATTGCGCGACGAAGCCATCGTGCCAGCGCATGTCGTCCGGGCCGGTTACCATCGTCTGAAACGCGCCGCGCCAGACGATCTCACCACCCACGCGGCGGAAGATCGGGCCGCTGGTCTTGCCGTATTCCTGATAGGCGCGGCGTCCGCTCCAGCCATTGCCGTGATGCTCATGCCCTTCGGGATATTCCGCAAGGTCGCGGTAGAGCAGCAGGTTGAGCATATGGATCGGCTCGTCGCGCGGCAGATCCTTGAACGCCTGGAAATTGGCCGGGCTCGGGTCGATATAGGTTTCGCTCATCGGGTCTCTCCCCCTATGTCCATCTCAATGCCGATGTGCCGGAGCATCGCCTTCGTAGCGCGCCCATACCCGGTGCTTCCCGTCGCGCCCGATCAGAACGACCATATAGGGGTCGGACCGTCCCGGAACCTCCATCCCCGGCGAACCGGCGACCATGCCGGGGACGCTGAGGCCGACAGCGTCGGGGCGGCTGGCAAGCAGTCGCCGGATCTCGGCGGCCGGAACGTGACCCTCGATCGTGTAGCCTTCCACCTCGGCCGTATGGCACGAGCGCAACGTGTCGGGCACCCCTGCTGCCCGTGCAATCGGGTCGAGATTATCGACATCGCGCGTGGTGACGGTGAAGCCGGCGGCCTCCATCCGCTCTACCCATTCGCTGCAGCACCCGCACCACGGCGTCTTGGTTACGTCGATTACCGTGGCGGCGGCGGCCTGCGTACAGGCGAGCAGTGCGAGTGGGGCGAGGAGCATGGAAAGCGGACGGCGTTTCATGTCGTAGAAATCCCTGGGATTCGGATAGCGCGGAAAGGCGCGGTTCAGCCGAGCGTATAGTCGCTGAACCGCTTGCGCAGGTCTTTCTTGCTGATCTTGCCGGTGGCGGTGTGCGGGATGTCGTCGACGAATTCGACCGCATCGGGCAGCCACCATTTGGCGACTTTGTCGGCAAGGAAGCTGGTGAGATCTTCGGCGCCGACGTCCTGCCCGTCCTTGCGGACCACGAACAGCACGGGGCGCTCGTCCCACTTGGGGTGCGGCATGCCGATCGCGGCGGCCTCGGCCACGGCGGGATGGCCGACGGCGGCATTTTCCAGCTCGACCGAGCTGATCCATTCGCCGCCCGACTTGATCACATCCTTGGTCCGGTCCGTGATCTGCATCGTCCCGTCGGGGTGGAGGACCGCAACGTCCCCGGTATTGAACCAGCCATCTGCGTCGATCGCATCTTCCTCGGCCTTGAAATAGCGCTTCACCACCCACGGCCCGCGAATGTGCAGCGCGCCCGAGGTCTTGCCATCGCGCGGCAACACCTTGGTCGGATCGTCGAGATCGACCGTCCGCAGTTCGACGCCGAAAATCGGGCGGCCCTGCTTCATCGTCTTCTCGACCTTCTCATCGAAGGTAAGTTCGTCCCAGTTGCCGGTCGGCCCGCCAACCGTGCCGATGGGGCTGGTTTCGGTCATCCCCCAGGCGTGCTGGACGCGAATGCCGTTCTTCATCAGCCGCTCGATCATGAAGCGCGGCGCGGCGCTGCCTCCGATCGTCGCCGCCTTGAGCTTGGGCAGATCGAGGCCGTTGGCATCGCAATATTGGAAATGTGCCAGCCACACGGTCGGTACCCCGGCGGAATCGGTGACGCCTTCGGTCTTCATGACCTCGTCGAGCACGGCGGGATCGTTCACCGCGCTGAACACGAATTTGATCCCTGCCATGGCCCCGGCATAGGGCAGGCCCCAGCTAGCCGCGTGGAACATCGGCACGACCGGCAGCATCACGCTGGAGGAGCTGAAATTGAACGCCGCGGGCTGCAGCCCGGCAATCGCGTGCAGCATGGTCGAGCGGTGTTCGTACTGGACGCCCTTGGGATGGCCCGTGGTCCCGCTGGTGTAGCAGATCATGCACGGGTCGCGCTCGTCGCCATCGACCCATTCGAAATCGCCATCCTGCGCGCCGATCCAGTCTTCGAAACTGGTCGTATGCTCGCTCGAATCGAAGCAGATATAGTGTTCGACCGTCGGCCATTTGTCGCGCATCTTGTCGACGATCGGCTGGAAGGCCGCGTCGTAGAGCATGACTTTGTCTTCCGCGTGGTTGACGATGTATTCGAGCTGGTCCTCGAACAGGCGCGGGTTGCAGGTGTGCAGCACGCCGCCCATCCCCGCGACGCCGAACCAGCTGACGAGGTGACGCGCATGGTTCATCGCCAAACTGGCAACCTTGTCGCCCTTTTTCAGACCCAGCGCCTGAAGCGCCTGGCTCATTTTCCGGGCATCGCGATGGATACCCGCCCAGTCGGTTCGGGTTTCGCTGCCATCGGCCCAGCGGGTGACGATTTCGCGGTCGGGGGCTTCCCGGGCTGCGTGGTCGATTACATGCGAAATCCGCATGCTCCAGTCCTGCATCGCGCCAAGCGGCATACTCTCTCCTCTCCAATTCGGTCACCGCGAGGAGACGAAGGCGACGCGGCAATCCAGCTTCGAACATCGCCGTCGCGAGCGATGGCGGGTGATGGATTGCGTCGCCTTCTGCTCGCAATGACTGTGTTTTCAGGCGACGAGGCGCAAGTTTGCCTTCCCCCGTCGCGCGGTCAACTGC
Organism: uncultured Erythrobacter sp.; assembly: GCA_947258465.1. Lineage (GTDB taxonomy): Bacteria > Pseudomonadota > Alphaproteobacteria > Sphingomonadales > Sphingomonadaceae > Qipengyuania. The sequence continues at coordinate 4,631 of CAMYIQ010000189.1, read as the reverse complement.
ACCTTGGCAAGACCGGGCACGCTTGCCAAGCGTTCGGCAACGTCTCCGTCGATAGAAAATGTTCGCCCCAGTCGCATTACGGGCGGGGTCGCGTCTCCGGTGAGCAATGTGGCGAGCACCTCGTCGCCGCCGGCTCCCTTCTCCCCCAGTTCGAGCGCGAGCTGCGTGAGCGCATCGACGCTCTCCACCTCGAGCGTGAGCAGCATCGCCATGCTGCCCTTTACCGCCTCGAGCGGCACCGCGCCGCGCACGGTGATCCGGGGCGGTTCGTCGGGGCTCGGGCTGTCGAGTTCGATATCGAGTTTCACGCAGGTACCGTTCTCGGCCCATTCGAGGAATTTATCGACCAGCCCTTCCTCGAAGCAGGCAGCGCTGAACTGTCCCGAACTGTCGGAAAAATCGGCGCGGATGAAAGGTTTACCACGCTTCGTGGTGCCCTTGTTCGCGCTTTCGACCTGGACCGCCATCACTGCGCCCATGCGGCCTCCGCCCGGCACACCGCCAGCCATGAGCGAAGCGTGCGACCGCGCGCCCTGCGCACTGGCGATTTCGCGATAGGCGGCCGTCGCATGTTCCTTGAACGAAAAGCCCATATTCTCCTTTTCGCGATTGCGGGCTTCGCTCAGCGACCAGTCTTCGGCGTCTTTCAAACGCAGCGTATCCTCGACCGCGGCATCCTCGCCGCCGAACAGCCCCGCCTGCCCGCTCGAGCGTTCCCGCTCGGCCGCGTCGGCGACTGCCAGCAGCATATCGGCATTGGCCATCAGCTTGGCGCGATTGGGTTCGAACTCGTCCAGTGCGCCCGCGCTGATGAGCGCTTCGAGCTGGCGTGAATTCATCGACCCCTTGGGCAGGCGCTCGAACAAATCCTTCAGGCTCTCGAACTTGCCCGCCGCCTCGCGCTCGTCGACGATCGCTTCCATCGCCCGTTCTCCGACATTGCGGATGCCGGCCAGCGCGTAACGCACGGCATAGCCATCGTCGGTCTGCTCGACCGTGTATTCGGCTTCCGAATGGTTGAGCGATGGCGGCAGCACCTTGATCCCGCTGCGCCGGGCATCGTCGACGAAAATCGCCAGTTTTTCCGACTGGTGCATGTCGAAGCACATCGATGCGGCGTAGAATTCTTCCGGGTAATGCGCCTTGAGCCACGCGGTCTGGTAGGCGAGCAATGCGTAAGCGGCGGCGTGCGACTTGTTGAAGCCATAGCCGGCGAACTTGTCGATCAAGTCGAACAGCGCGTTGGCCTCGGCCTTCTCGATCCCGCTGACTTCCTTGCAGCCTTCGACGAAACGGGTGCGCTGGATGTCCATTTCCGCCTGCACCTTCTTGCCCATTGCACGGCGCAAAAGGTCCGCATCGCCGAGCGAATATCCGGCGAGGATCTGCGCGGCCTGCATGACCTGTTCCTGGTAGACGAAGATGCCGTAGGTTTCGGCGAGGATACCCTCGAGCTTGGCGTGCGGATACTCGATTTCGACCTCGCCCGCCTTGCGCTTGCCGAACAGCGGGATGTTGTCCATCGGCCCCGGACGGTAGAGCGAGACGAGTGCGATGATGTCGCCGAAATTGGTCGGCTTCACCGCCGTCAGCGTGCGCCGCATACCTTCCGATTCGAGCTGGAACACGCCGACCGTGTTACCCGCCTTCATCAGTTCGTAGACCTTGGGATCGTCGAGCGGCAGTTGCGACAGGTCGATATCGATCTCGCGCCGCTTGAGCAGATCGACCGCCTTCTTGAGCACCGACAGCGTCTTCAGCCCGAGAAAGTCGAACTTGACCAGGCCGCTGCTCTCGACATTCTTCATGTCGTATTGCGTGACCGGCATGTCCGAGCGCGGATCGCGGTAAAGTGGGACCAGCTTGGCCAGCGGACGGTCGCCAATCACCACGCCGGCGGCGTGCGTCGAGCTGTTGCGCGGGAAGCCCTCGAGCTGCATCGCCAGATCGACGAGACGTTTTACCTCGTTGTCATTGTCGTATTCGCGCTTGAAATCGGCCGCGCCGTTCAGGGCGCGCGGCAGCGTCCACGGGTCGGTCGGGTGGTTGGGCACCATCTTGCACAGCCGATCGACATGGCCGTAGCTCATCTGCAGGATGCGGCCCGTATCGCGCAGTACGGCGCGCGCTTTCAGCTTGCCGAAGGTGATGATCTGCGCGACGTGGTCGTGCCCGTATTTCTGCTGGACGTAGCGGATCACCTCGCCGCGCCGCGTTTCGCAGAAGTCGATATCGAAGTCGGGCATCGAAACGCGTTCCGGATTGAGGAAACGCTCGAACAGCAGGCCGAGCTGAATCGGGTCGAGATCGGTGATCGTCAGTGCCCAGGCCACCAGGCTGCCCGCACCCGAACCGCGCCCCGGCCCCACGGGAATGTCGTGGTCCTTGGCCCATTTGATGAAGTCGGCAACGATCAGGAAATAGCCGGGGAAGCCCATCTGGTTGATGATATCGACTTCGAACTTAAGCCGGTCGAAATAGACCTTGCGCTCCTCCTCGCTCATTTCCCCATAGGGTTCCAGCCGCGCTTCCAATCCCTTGCGCGCGTCTTCTTCCAGCATCCGCGCCTCGCCCTCGAGATCACCGGCAAGGCTGGGCAGGATCGGTTTGCGATAAGGCGGCGCATAAGCGCAGCGCTGCGCCACGACGAGCGTGTTCTGCACCGCTTCGGGCAGATCGTCGAAGGCCTCCTCCATCATGTGGTAGGTCTTCACATAGCTTTCGGGGTTCGACCGGGCGCGCTCCTCGGCATCGATATGCGTCGAGCCCGCGATGCACAGCATGGCGTCATGCGCCTTGTGCATATGCGGTTCGGCAAAGTTGGCGGGGTTGGTCGCCACCAGCGGCAGATCGCGCGCGTAAGCGAGATCGATCAGCGCGGTTTCGGCGCGCTCCTCGACCTCGTCTCCGCGCCGGGCCAGCTCGATATAGAGCCGCTCGGGAAACAGCGCCTGCAACCTCTCGAGCAGCGCTTCGGCATGGTCCTGCTGTCCCTCAGCGAGCAGGCGGGCAAGACCGCCCTCGCTCGCACCGGTAAAGGCGATCAGCCCATCGGTATGTCCGCCGAGATCCTCCATCCGCACATGCGGTTCGAACTCCAACGGGCGATCGAGATGGGCTTTCGAAACCAGATGGCAGAGATTGTCGTACCCGGCTTCGTCCTGCGCGTAGAGCGGCAAATAGTCGACCAGCTTGCCTTCCGCCCCCTCGTCTCGTGATGGGCGGGCGACCCCCAACAGCGTGCCGATGATCGGCTGAATGCCTTCCGCCTTGCAGGCGTTGGCGAACATGACCGCGCCATACAGGCCGTTGCGGTCGGCGATCGCCATCGCCGGAAATCCGCGCTCTTTCGCCAGCTTGGCCATCGCCTTGGGATCGATCGCGCCCTCCAGCATCGTATAGGCCGACAGGATACGAAACGGAACGAAGGGCTTGAACGACATAGAGGGCAATATGCGGCTTGCGCGCGCGATTCTCCAGTCGCGCGCACGGTCAATTCTCCACAGGCTGTGGGCGGATCAGAGGAGCTTTTCGATGTCCTTGGCGATCGTCTTGGGCGCATCGGCGGGGCCGTAACGCTTCACGACATTACCTTCGCGGTCGATCAGGAATTTGGTGAAGTTCCACTTGATCGCGCGCGAACCCATCAGGCCCGGCTTTTCCGCCTTCATCCAATCGAACAGCGGGCTGGAATCGTCGCCGTTTACGTCGACCTTGGCCATAAGCGGAAAGGTGAGGCCGAAATTGACCTTGCAGAATTCGGCAATTTCCTCCGCATCGCCCGGCTCCTGATTGCCGAACTGGTTGCAGGGGAAGGCGAGGACTTCGAAACCCTTGTCCCGATAGTCCTGAAACAGCTCCTCCAGCCCGTCATATTGCGGGGTGAACCCGCATTTGCTGGCGGTATTCACCACCAGTAGCACCTTGCCGAGCTTGTCCTTGAGATCGAGCTGGTCGCCCGTGTTGGTGGCGACGGTGAAATCGGCGATACTGGTCACGGGTCTATTCCTTGCGGCGGTAGAGATAGTCGAACGCATCCGACCACGTCCGCCCGTGATCCGCGCTTGCCTGCCCGTATTGTCGCACGCTGCCATTGTCTTCAAGCGTATAGGTCATCCGCACGAGTATGCGCTTGCCCTGTGCATTCCGGCCCCAATAGCCGGTCAGCACCATGACGCCGTCGACCGCGCCGCCGTCGAAGAAGACGCGCCCGGGGGCGCCGCCTACCCACAATTGATGCCATCCGCCGGTGGTCGGATCATAGGCGCTCAGACTGGTTCCGCCACGTCCCTGCACCGGCATCCAGGTTTCGCGAATGGCGCAGCCGGCGCTGACTTTCTCGATCAGGCTATCCGCCACCCGCCGGTCGCCGCCATTGGGAAAAACCTCCCATTCGCCGACCCAGAAATCGAACGCCTCGTGGTCCGGGCCTTCGCATCTCGGTGGCTGCTGCGGCGGCGCCTCGGGCGGTGCGGCAGCCTGGGCAAAGACAAGAGCTAGGGCGCTGGTCAGCATGGTCGGTTCTCCCCCTGATCATGCAGGAATGCGCCGCGCGGTTTCTTCCGGCGAGCGGAGATCGACGGAGACCCTACTCTTTCCTACGAGCGCGGAAAATCGGCCCGCTGGGCGAG
>CAMYIQ010000188.1 GCA_947258465.1 uncultured Erythrobacter sp. | reverse complement strand
GTTCGTCAGCAAGATGGCGCGCCGGATCGTGCGGCGGATGACCCGGCTGGACGACACGCAGCAATTGCTAGTCGAAAAAATCGCCACGATCATCGTCTGGGCGGCAGCGTTCTTCCTCGGCATCGACCTGCTGGGGATAGACCTGACCGCGCTTGCAGTCTTTTCCGGTGCCTTCGGTCTTGCGATCGGTTTCGGCTTGCAGAAAACGTTCGGCAACCTGATCGCCGGCATCATTTTGCTGATGGATCGATCGATCAAGCCGGGCGATGTGATCGCGGTTACCGATATGGCGGGCAATGAAAGTTTCGGCCAAATCCGCAAGATCGGAATTCGCGCCGTATCGGTCACCACGCGCGACCAGAGGGAGTATCTGATTCCCAACGAAAACCTGATGATCAACCAGGTTGAAAACTGGTCCTATTCCTCGAAAAACGTGCGGATGCAGGTCCCCGTCGGCGTGAGCTATGATGCCGACATGAAGCTGGCCGAAGAGCTGATGCTCGAGGCGGCAAAGAGCTACGACCGCGTACTCAAGGCGCCTCCACCGACCGTGTGGATGACCGAATATGGCGACAGCTCGGTCAATTTTACGATCCATTGCTGGATCACCGATCCCGAAGATGGCGTGGGCAATGTGCGCAGCGCCGTGCTGAAGAAGCTATGGTGGCTGTTCAAGGAGAACGGTATAGAAATCCCGTTCCCGCAACGCGATCTGCACATCCGGTCCAGCGACCAATTCGATCGTCTGATCGACATTATGAGCCGGGACAAGGCAGCTCGCAACGCAGCACAAGAATAGATTGCCGGGCGCACAGCGTCTGTTTCAAAATCTGGCCTTCCTCGTGGTACACGCATTCTGATTGGCGCCGGGCCGGGATGCGCCGCATCTTGGCGACATGGCAAAATCCGGAACCATTTATCTCGTTGGCGCGGGACCGGGCGATCCCGACTTGCTGACGATCCGCGCCGCAAGGCTGATCGAAAGCGCCCGTGTCATCGTCCATGACGGTCTCGTCGATCCTGCAATTCTGGCGCTCGTCCGCGCGGATGCCGAACGGATTTCGGTGGCGAAGCGCCGTTCGCACCACACTCTCCCCCAGGAAGAGATCAGCGATCTGCTGGTGCGGATCGCGCGCTCGGGCGAAGATGTGGTGCGCCTGAAGGGCGGCGATCCGTTCATTTTCGGGCGTGGCGGCGAGGAGGCCGAAGTCGCCCGTGCCGCTGGCGTCGCGGTGGAGGTCGTGCCCGGCATCAGCGCCGCCAATGGGGCGGCCGCGGCGGCGCAGATCGCGCTGACCCACCGCGATGCGTCGAGCATCGTCAGCTTCGTGGCCGGCCAGTGCAAGGGTTTGAAAGACCAGGATTGGGCCGGGCTTGCCGGCAAGGGCCGCACACTGGTGATCTATATGGGCGTGAAGACTGCCCCGCAGATTGCCGACAAGCTGATGGAAGACGGGCTGGCTCCCGACATGCCGGTCGCAGTGATCGAAAACGGCACCCGCCCCGAAATGCGCGTGCTGCGCGGGCTGCTCGCCGGTCTGCCCACCCTCGTCGAGCGCGAACAGGTCGTCAGCCCGGCGCTGATAGTGATCGGCGAAGTTACCGCGCGCGACGATGCCACATTGGCCATGGCCGCTCGGGAGGCCGCGCGATGAGGTTGCTCACCGGAAACGATCTCAAGACTGGCGCGGTCACGTGGTGGACCGGCAGCGACTGGTCGATTCATGTCGAAGATGCGGTCGATGTGACCGGCAGCGAGGACGAAATCGCCCGGAGTGAAGAGGCGGCGCGGCGGGTCAATGTTCCCTATGCCGTCGATGCCGAACTGCACGAAGGCAGCCCCCGGCCGTCGCACATAAAGGAGCGCGTGCGCGCGATCGGCCCCACCGTTCGCCCCGACCTGACCCTCAAGCCCGCCGATCCCGAAATCGGCAATTGGGTGATCTGATGTACGAGTATGACCAATACGACCAAGCGATGGTCGACGCCCGCGTGGAGGAATTCCGCGATCAGGCACGCCGCCGCCTCGAAGGCAAGCTGACCGAAGACCAGTTCAAGCCGCTGCGGCTGATGAACGGGCTCTATCTCCAGCTCCATGCCTATATGCTGCGCGTTGCCGTTCCCTATGGCACGCTCGATAGCCGTCAGATGCATGCGCTGGCCGACATCGCGGACAAGTATGATCGCGGTTACGGGCACTTCACGACGCGGCAAAATATTCAGTACAACTGGATCAAGCTGGAGGATGCGGCGGATATCCTGGCCGATCTGGCCAAGGTCGAGATGCATGCCATCCAGACCAGCGGCAATTGCATCCGCAATATCAGTTCGGACCATTTCGCGGGCGCGGCGGCCGACGAGCTCGTCGACCCGCGTCCTTATGCCGAGCTGCTGCGCCAATGGTCGAGCTTCCACCCGGAATTCAGCTATCTGCCGCGCAAGTTCAAGATCGCCGTCATCGCCAGCGAGACCGATCGGGCAGCCATGCGGTTGCACGATATCGGCATCAATATCGTGACGAACGAGGCGGGCGAGCTGGGTGCGGCCTTCTATGTCGGTGGTGGCATGGGCCGCACGCCGATGATCGCGCCCTGCATCAATCCCTTCGTGCCGCTCGATCGGCTCGTGACCTATGCCGAGGCATGCCTGCGGGTCTACAATCGCTACGGCCGCCGCGACAACAAATACAAGGCGCGGATCAAGATCCTCGTCCATGAACTGGGCGCGGAGGAATATACCCGCCAGGTCGAAGAGGAATTCGTGCATCTGCTGGATCAGGGCGTTGAACCGCCGCTGGCGGAACTTGAGCGGATCAAGGGGTATTTCGAGGATCCGGCCTTCGACACCGGCGCCAATGCCCGGATCGATCGCAGCGATCCCGATTTCGCCGTCTGGGTCGATCGCAACACCGTGGAGCACAAGGAACCGGGCTATGTCTCGGCGGTAATCAGTCTGAAGCCGGTCGGCGGCATTCCCGGCGATGCCACCGCCGAACAGATGCGGCTGATGGCCGATCTGGCCAAGGATTACAGCTTCGACGAACTGCGCGTCATGCATACGCAGAACATCGTCCTGCCCCATGTTCGCAAGGCCGATCTGCACGCGCTATGGGCTGCGCTCGACGAGGCAGGGCTGGGCAGTCCGAACCTCGACACGGTCGAGGACATCATCGCCTGCCCGGGGCTCGATTATTGCAGTCTCGCCAATGCCCGTTCGATCCCGATCGCGCAGAGGATCGCGGAACGCTTCGCGGCGAACGGCAAGACCGGCACGCTGGGCGAATTGAAGCTCAAGATCTCGGGCTGCATCAATGCCTGCGGGCATCACCATGCCGGCCATATCGGTATCCTTGGCGTCGACCGGAAGGGCGTCGAGAATTATCAGCTCCTGCTTGGCGGGAGCGAAGCCGAGGATGTCAGCCTAGCCAAGATCACCGGCCCGGGTTTCGACGAAAACGGCATCGTCGATGCGGTCGAAACCGTGACCACCGTTTACGAAAACGAACGCCAGGATGGCGAACGCTTCGTGGATACTTACCGCCGCATCGGCATGAACCCCTTCAAGGAGGCGCTCTATGGCTGAAACGCTGCGCTATCGCGACGATGAGCCCGTCGATCACCCGGCGGTTACCGTCGATTCCTTTCTCGACCAGTCGAATGCATCCGCCGTCCGGATCGAACCCGGCGACGATGCGCGCGCTCTGGTGCCGCATCTCGAAAGGCTGGCTCTCATCGAAGTGAACTTTCCCGCTTTCGGTGACGGGCGCGGCTATTCCTCGGCTCGCATTCTGCGCGAAGCGGGATATGAGGGCGAGCTTCGCGCCGTGGGCGATGTTCTGGTCGACCAATTGGCCTATATGCGCCGGTGCGGTTTCGATGCCTTCGAACCGGACAAGCAATTCGACAGGGACGACGTCACAGCCGCGCTCGAAAGGTGGCCCGGAGTTTACCAGCAGGCTGCGGACGATCGCACGCCGATCTGGTCCAAACGGCACGCATGAACGCAGTGCGCGCTATCGACCGCATCGATACCGGCCCCCGCTTCACCGAGCAGGACGCCATCCGCCTCAACCGGATGTTTCGCGGCACGGAGACGGAGGAATGGCTGCGCGCGGTGATCGGGGGCAGTCTGGCGGGCGATACGGCGGTGGTGTCGAGCTTCGGTGCGGAGAGCGCGGTGCTGCTGCATCTGATCGCGCAGGTCGATCCGACCGTACCGGTGCTTTTCCTGGAGACGGGCAAGCATTTCCCCGAAACGCTCGCCTATCGTGATGAATTGACTGATCGTCTGGGCCTCAACCGGGTCGATCTCTATCCCGAGATCGCAGATCTCGAGGCGCGCGACGAGAGCGGGCTACGGTGGTCCTACGATCCCGATGGGTGCTGCGAATTGCGCAAGGTCAAGCCGCTGGCGACGGCCCTGGCGGGCTTCGATGCGAGCTTTACGGGGCGCAAGGCGTTCCAATCCGCCACCAGGGCCAACCTGCCGCGCTTCGAAGTCGATTCCTCCGACGCGCAGGGTCGCCTGAAGATCAATCCGCTGATCGATTGGTCGGCTCAGGATATCGCTGCCTATTTCGAACGGCACGATCTGCCGCGCCATCCGCTGGTCGAACGCGGCTTCCCCAGCATCGGCTGTTCACCCTGCACACGGCAGGTTTCCGAAGGCGAAGACCCCCGCGCGGGGCGCTGGTCCGGCTGGGACAAGGTCG
>CAMYIQ010000187.1 GCA_947258465.1 uncultured Erythrobacter sp. | reverse complement strand
TCGATGATTCCAGCCCGATCTTCGGCGTTTTCGCCGGATATGATTTCCCCCTCGGTCAGAGCCTGTTCGCCGGCGTCGAAGCGAATTACAACTTCGGCACCGACGCGCTCGATGGCGATTATGGTGCATCGGCACGTCTCGGTTTCCGTGCCCCCGGCGGCGTGAAAATCTATGGCCGTGCCGGATATCAGGCGATCAAGGTCGACTATAACGAGATAATCGACGACGATACGGTGAACTTCGATGCCTTCGACGATACCGAAAGCGATTTTCTCGCCGGGATCGGCGTCGACGTTCCCGTGGGCAAGGCTTTCGTCCGCGCCAACCTCGACACGATCTCCTTCGATACCATGCGCGCCACGGCAGGTGTCGGCCTTCGTTTCTGAACATATCGGCGTCCGGATCGCAAAAGCGGTCCGGACGCCTCCCTACGATTGCGGGGTGGCAGTGCGGCGAGGGAGCCGCTACGCGCGCGACATGCGAACTGTTCTGTTTTCCCTCTCAGCTATGTCGCTGCTTGCGGCGGCGCCCGCCCAGGCCGAACTGCCCGAAGGTGCACAGGCGATGATCGATGCTGCCATCGCGACAGGCGATAAGGCGAAGGTGGCCACGGTGGTCGAACTGGCGCGGAACACCTGGCCTGAAGACAGCGCGGAAATCGACGCTATCGAGAATGACTTTCGCTCCGCTCTTGCCGCTAAAGAGGCAGTTGCGGCGGAAAAGGCGGAGCAGGCGATCCGCAATGCGGGCCTCTTCGAGCGCTGGAGCGGGGAGGGCGAGCTTGGGGCCTTCCAGTCGAGTGGCAATACGGATTCGGTCGGGATCGCGGCTTCGCTCAAGCTCAAGCGCAAAGGCATCGACTGGACTCATCTCGTTCGTCTGCGCGCCGACTACCGCCGTCAGAACGGGGCTACCAACCGCGAACAGTACCTTGCCGCATACGAACCGCGCTGGCAGTTCGACGACGATGTCTTCGCCTATGGTCTCGTGCAATTCGAGCGGGACAGAATCCAGGGTTTTTCCGCACGCTATTCGGTTTCCGGCGGCCTCGGCTACAACATCGTCGACAGCAAGACGCTCCAGCTATCGCTCAAAGCCGGTCCAGCTTATCGGGTGACCGAGTTTACCGACGGGACGAGTTCGAACAGCCTGGCTGCGCTGGCCGGTTTCGATTTCGACTGGCAATTGCTGGATCGGCTCAAGCTGACGCAGGACCTTAATGCGCTGGCGGAAACCGGCGGTGAGGCGACGATCATCCTGGAAAGGGCCAATACCTCGATCAATCTCGTCACCGGTCTGGATTTCCAGGTTAGCGATCGCTTGCGTTCGCGCCTGTCCTACCAGGTCGAATATGACAGCAATCCTCCGCCCGGGAAAGTGAGCACCGATACGCACACCCGCGCGACATTGATTTACGGTTTCTGACCATGCCCGAACGCTTCTCCTTTTCCATCCAGGCAACCGATGGCGCCGCGCGCACGGGCCGCATCGAAATGCAGCGGGGGGATATCCGCACGCCCGCTTTCATGCCTGTGGGAACGGCAGCCACCGTCAAGGCGATGAAGCCCGAGACGGTGCGCGAGACGGGTGCGGACATTATTCTCGGCAACACCTATCACCTGATGCTGCGTCCGGGGGCCGAGCGCATGGCCAAGCTGGGCGGGCTCCACAACTTCATGAACTGGCAGCGTCCGATCCTTACCGATAGCGGCGGCTATCAGGTGATGAGCCTGTCGGAACTGCGCAAGTTGACCGAAACGGGCGTGGAATTCCGCAGCCATATCGATGGGTCGAAACACATGCTGACGCCTGAGCGAAGCATGGAAATCCAACGTCTTTTGGGCAGCGATATCGTCATGGCTTTCGACGAATGCCCGCGCGCTGACCGCCCGCGTGAGGAGATCGCGGCGAGCATGGAAATGAGCATGCGCTGGGCAAAGCGCAGTCGCGACGGTTTCGATGCGGGTGGAGAGCATACCGAGCGTGCCGCGCTGTTCGGTATCCAGCAAGGCGCGCTCGACGAGGAACTGCGCGGGATCAGCGCCGGTAAGCTCACCGAAATCGGCTTCGACGGCTATGCTATCGGTGGCCTGGCCGTGGGAGAGGGGCAGGAGGCGATGTTCGCCACGCTCGATTTCGCGCCCGGCCAATTGCCGCAGGACCGCCCGCGTTACCTTATGGGGGTGGGCAAGCCCGATGATCTGGTCGGCGCCGTGGAACGCGGCGTGGACATGTTCGATTGCGTCCTGCCGAGCCGATCCGGCCGCAATGGACAGGCCTTCACCTGGAACGGCCCGATCAACCTACGCAATGCGCGCTTTGCCGAAGATCAGGAACCACTCGACAGTCGGTGCGCCTGCGATACCTGCGGTACCTATACGAGGGCCTATCTTCACCATCTCGTCAAATCGCAGGAAATTCTCGGTGCAATGCTCATGACCGAGCACAATATCGCGTTCTATCAGCAGTTGATGCAGGCCATGCGCGATGCGATCGGACAGGGACGCTTCGCGGCATTCACGCGTGAATTTCGCAGCGATTACTTGCGCTAGATACTTCCGGCGATACTCTTGCGGGATGGATAAGAAGCCTCAGCCGCTCGTCGTGCCCGCCAAGTGGGGCCTACCCTATGCGGAGGACGAAGTGAAACCGGTCGTTCAGCGAGAGCAGAGTTATATCGTCGCCTTCGCAGTGCTGACGATGATTGCTTGGCAGACCGAGCTCGGAACGCTGGTATTGATGCCTTTTACTTTGCTTGCGACGTGGTTTCACGAAATGGCGCATGGCCTTACGGCAGCCGCTCTCGGCGCGGATTTCGAGCGGCTCGTGATTTACGCGAACGGTTCGGGTTTCGCGGAGTATTCGGGTAGGTTGGGGGGTATCGGTCAGGCGATCGTGGCGGTTATGGGGCTGCTGGGTCCGACAATTGCAGGTTGCCTGATGATTATCGCCGCGCGGCCCCGCCGTGCGACCAGATGGGGCTTGCTGGTGCTGGGATTGGCGCTGGCGATCAGCACGGCGATCTGGGTTCGATCGATTGCCGGGTGGATCGTTTTGCCGCTCTTCGCTGTCACTGCGGTTTGTATCGCGCTGCGCGGAAACGAGCGGTGGCAGCGTATTTCGGTGGAGTTTATCGGCGTGCAAGGCGCGGTTAGCGTCTATCAAGACCTTGGCTATCTGTTCAGCCCGGGAGGTGTAGTGGGCGGTCAGTTCGTATTGTCGGATACAGGCCGTATCGCCGAAGCGCTGTTCCTCCCGTACTGGTTCTGGGGCGGTGCGATCACTATCGCGATTGTCGCCATGGTCTGGAAATCGCTGCAGATTGCCGGACGCTATTAACGGGTAGAAAGTGTCTCGGCAGTTCTAGAACTGCTGAACCTGGAATCGATCGAAGGAACGCGACCTTCTTCCTAAGTTATGCAAGTGCTCCGTAATCGAACTAAGCGATTCTACGAGGTTCGTTTTGTTCCCGGATTTCGCTTTAGCGCGGCCCATCAGGACTGATGGCATTTTTTTAAATATTGGATTGTCAGATCTGCCACCCCTTGTCTATTTTCGGAATTCAGGATGTGAGGGTCGAAGATTATGCAGATACTGTCTAAGGCGGTCGTGGCCGCCAGTCTCCTTGCGCTCGGAGGAACGGC